>JBGTEU010000196.1:0-10886 GCA_041747595.1 Bythopirellula sp. | reverse complement strand
CACTGGCGATGATGAACACAAACCAGTGATAGGAATTGAGGTGAGTGTACCAGCCGCGTTCAGACATCGGTTCAACTTTCGATAAGACGATTAAGTGAATCGCGGCAAACAGGATTCCCGCAATGCCACTAACTTACTCAGAAATCGCATCGGCGGCAGGCTCTGGAAGCAAGAAACTCAACAAAAAATTCATCAGAATTAACACAAAAGCAACGCATGCCGCGACGAGCGCAATTTTTGCCGCGGGGGAGGAACCGGGGACGAAACTCATCGTCGCGATGTATGGGGTCACGGCCGCGAAGGGGGTCCCCAACATGCGCCCGCCGATGTTCGCCGCAAAACTTTCCCCCGTGCCCCGCAAATGGACAGGAAACACATGAGGCAAATAGTTCCCCCAAAAACTGAAAATCGAAACCGTGCAAAACCCCGCGAGGAAAATGCCAATGCCCAACAACGACACGCTGACATTGTGAAATCCGGGGAGCCAACTCATATCGCCGGTCCAGAAGACGGTTTCCTGGCCTCGATGGAATCCCCAAAACACGAGCGGTGTGATCACCATCCCGGGGATCAAAAATGTGCGGATTAATGCGCGGCGGCTGACGTAATAAACCACGATCAACGCCAAAGCGAGCCGGCCAAACAGGCCGCCGAGTTCCTGCGATTTCGTGTAATTGGCCGTGATGACCTGCTGGGTCCGGGCGGCCACCGGTTTCGCTTCGGCTTCCGGCACGTCGGCGGTTACCGCTTGAACTTTCTCCCGCACGGTATTGAGGCCGGGCAGGATTTGCGGCAATTGCTGCAGCGCGCCGAAGGCCACGCCGTAGCTGCAGGCAAACATCAATGTTGTAACAATGGTTGTCTTACGCAGTCCCGGTGCAAACAGTTGAGCGATGCTGGGGCGTCGCAACGTGCCAGCGGCTTTCTTAGCCGCCCACTTGGGCGACTCCGGCAAAAACGGGCGGATGATAATCAGCGGAATGGCGGGGATGATTCCGCTCATCAGCGTGTAACGCCAGTCGGCGTGTTGGCCGATCGGAGCGATCGATCCCCAAAAGGATTGAAATACTTCCGGAACTTGTATGGCCGGCAAGTTGGCTGCGTTGCGGGCAATCAACCCGTTCACAACCGCCACCAGCAATCCCCCGAACGAGGAGAACGCTTGAGTGTAACCGAGCACTTTTTCGCGTTGCTTGGGGTCGTCAAACAACTCGGCGAGCCACG
The DNA here is from genome assembly GCA_041747595.1 of Bythopirellula sp. Classification (GTDB taxonomy): domain Bacteria; phylum Planctomycetota; class Planctomycetia; order Pirellulales; family Lacipirellulaceae; genus Bythopirellula. The sequence continues at coordinate 9,662 of JBGTEU010000196.1, read as the reverse complement.
CCACGGCGGCGACAAACTCCACGCAGACTCCGATGAACGTCGTCGTGCGAAAAAACAGCAGCATCCACAGGCTCGTCGAATAGCCGGCCATGAACGCCGAAAACGCATAGAGCAAAATGCTCCAGGTGAGCACTCGCCGACGGCCAAAGCGATCCGTGAGATACCCGCCCAGTAGCCCAAAAATGCCGCCGCAGACCGCGGGAACATAAAACAACATGCCAAACCAATGGGCAAACTCCGGCGTACCGGGCATGATGCCACCGAGTTCAATGAGCGCGTTACGGACGATCAAAGGGAGCATCAAGAGCTCGTAAATGTCGAAGGCAAAGCCAATCGACGCGATGATGCAAACCAGCCATTGAACCGAGGTCAGACGTTTACTTTCAGCCATGCGATTCCACCTGAAAATTGCGGAAGGCCCCCAACCGGGTTCGGCGAGGGGATGGAAGGGAAATCAAGGAGGGAAGATCTGCGGACGAGTCGGTAAGGTTCCTAGGATACCGGCTTGAGAGGGCCGTGACAACGCGGATTGAGCGGGCATCGTGCGACTGAATTTGAGCCGAAACGCGTTAGCGTCGGCTACGCACACCGCATGCTCCCCGTTGGAGCACGTGAGTGCCATATTTCTTTTCATTATGGCATCGTGGTTGACACATCTTTGTGGCCCAGGAGTTCTTGCACGGTGCGGACGTCGGCACCCGATTCCAAGAGGTGCGTGGCGAAGCTGTGCTGGAGAGTGTGACAGGTGGCTCGCTTCGTCAGACCGGCTTGAATGACCGTCCGCTTGACGGCGCGTTGCAGCACGTTCTCGTGAAGATGATGTCGATACCACGGCCGACCTTCATCCGCAGGATGACAGCTACATGCCGACTGGGGCTGAAAAGACCTTACGTCCCTTGCCCGATCCGGTAGTAGTCAAAGTCCACGCGGCCGCCGGAAGTCTTGGTCGAATAATAGAAGAGGGCGAAGCGATAACCCATGAAGTGCGGGAAGGAGTAGGTAAGGCCTGAGGGACGACCGATAGGGGACCAGGATTTGCCGTCGAGGCTGTAGGAGAAGCGGGCGAATTCAGGCGAGGGCTCAAATTCGCATTCGACCTTGAGGTGAACGGTTTTGCCAGTGAGGGGAACGGAGGTGATCTCCTCGGGTTGGTCGGAGTCGGCGCTCACCATGACGAGAGATTTGGCGCCGTCGCTCATCTTTACGCCGACAAAACCATAGCGTCTCTGAAAAGCGGCGATGCCGGCATAGTCGCCATCTTTCATGCCGCTCACGTCGATGCTGGTGGTGGCGGAACTGCGAGGGCCAAAGGTGCGCTGGGTGAGGGTATTCGGAGCCTCGGGCAGAGTGGAAACGACCCGGCTGGTGACGAAGCTCATGTAGCCGGGACGCTTGGAGAGCGACCAGTAACGAGGCACGGGATTGTGATTCCATTGCCAGGCGAGGGGCAGGTCGGGAGAGCCGGGCCGGCGTTCGAATTCGTCGGAGGCGACGATGCCGGAGACGCCGGAGACGCCCTGTCCGCCGCCGGGGATGTCGAGCGTCATGGGCACCTTGCCGTTTTCGCCGAGAACGGGCCAGCCGTCCTTCCAAGTCACGGGCACGAGGTAGGGGATGCGACCGACGGCGCCGTTATCCTTGAACAGATAGGCATACCATTTACCTTCCGGGGTGTCGACGAGGCCGCCCTGGGCGATACCGCGATCATCGAGAGCAATGCGACCCTCATAGGGACCGCTGATTTTATCGGCGCGGTGGACGATGACGGTGCGCGCCCAGCGGCTCCCGGGCGAGGCGATATTGAAGAGGTAGTAACGGCCTTTGATCTTGAAAAGTTGCGAGCCCTCGCCTTTGAGCCCGCCTTGGTCGGCGCCGAAGAGGGCGTTGACGCTTTCGACGAGGACCTGGCGCACGCCGCCCGGCTTGATTCCGGAGAGGTCGGATTTCAGCTCGATGAGCGTGATGCGACCGCTCCCGTGTACCATGTAAACGCGACCGTCCTCGAAAAACAGGCTGTGGTCACCCAGCGAGGGCTCGAAACTCGTCTCTTTCCACGGGCCGCGCTCCGGATCATGTGTGATGTAGATGTGGGTGCGTCCGCTGGTGGCGGAGAAAGTAGAGGCATGGAACACACCGTCGTTGTAACGCAGGCTGCTGGCCCAGGAGCCGGCACCGTAGGCGTTTTTGCCGTTTTCGAGGCGGAGGGCTTCGTTATCGGCAAGGGTTTCATAGGCGTAGGAGGCCATGCTCCAGTTGACCAAGTCCGTTGACTTCATGATCGGGAGGCCTGGGCTCATGTGCATCGTCGTGCTGCTCATGTAATAGGTTTTCCCTATACGGATGACACAGATGTCCGGGACGTCGGCCCAGATAAGGGGATTATGGGCGGGATCCGCCTGTGCCGCCGCAAGGGGCTGATACGCGATGGAGGCGAGGACGAGGACAACCAGGAGGGAAAAAATCGCGCGGTTCATGGGGCAGGCGGGAGAGACGGCGGAACGGCGACTCAGGCGGTCAGCGTTTTGGTCTAAGATTTTGTTTGCGGAGACAATCATGGCCAGTAACTGAGTGCGTAGGATATTCATGTTCTGTGGCTCTAGTGTAGTGTTAGGCGGATTCACGGCAAGACATCCGTCCCGGCCAGAGCCCGACGAGGCTCAAATGGTGCGGGAGTTCGTTGAACTCGTCGAACGTCATTTTGATGAGAGGTGCGAAATCGCTCCTGTGCATCCCGTCTTCGGCAGACTTCAACGGCAGGACTGGCTCAAGGTTCAAAAAATGGCATGTCACGCATCACCTAAGCTTCATGGTGCCGTAGAAGGTCGAGTGTAGAGAAAATTATTGTCTACAGGAGGCACCGAGCGCACGAGAAGAACTGGTGGGCGATTGCAAAGTCCACTTTGTCTTTCCCGCGCAGGCGGGAATCCAGGCCCGGGTTACTGGGTCCCCGCCTGCGCGGGGATGACTGTGTGGGACTTTGCAATCATCCTGAAGAACTGGCGGGCGATTGTAGGCAGGCACAACATCACATGGTAAAATTAAATCGTTGCACCAGAATGGAAATAATTCGTGGAACCTTGTGGTTGCAAGAGTGAGGTCAAAGTCATGTCGACGGTAAACATTAACGACGCCAAAACCCACCTGCCAGAAATCATCCTCGGCCTGAATCCGGGCGAACAATTGACGATTGTCGATTCTGGCGAACCGCTGGCCACTCTCACGCGAACTTCGCCGAAACAATGGCCATGCAAGGCCGGCAGCGCGAAGGACACGCAACACTGGATAGCTCCCAACTTTGACGCTCCGCTCGATGAGTTTCGGGAATACATGCAGTGAAGACGTTACTCTTCGATACGCAGGCAATGCTGTGGGTATCCGGCGGCTCACTCGGCCACGCTCTCAATCGACACCGACGCCACCGACGACGAACTCGCCAGCAAGCGAATCGTTTTTCTCTACACCGAAACACCTAACCATGAGCAAACCACGTTTGCTTGGAACGAGGGTTGAAATCGCTGAAGCTGGAGTAGCGAGGAATTCATATCATCTCGCATCACCAGCACACGTCATGTGAAAGTTTAGACTTCGCGTACCCCATGAGCTTGTTTCCCAGGACGGTTCGTCATGAGCGAGCTTGTGGGCCCGCCGCGAGTTGTAAACATGCTGCTAAGTTGAAGTACGGCCGCGTCCGCCGTGCTTGTCCAATACCGCAAACGATAGTCGCGACAAGTAACATAACGGTGCTGGCTCTGGTAGCGACGAAGTTGCCAGAGGTCGGTACTTAAGTCGTGCCTAACTTCAGATTAGGCCAGAGCCTTAAGCCAATTTCGCTTAACAACTCACGATCATTCTTCCGGCGAGTTGTCCGCTGGGGGGACACGGTCGGCGGTAAAGGTCCGTCGACCGTCGAAGCAACTGGCGAGACATTCCAACAGTTTCTGATGGAACTCATCAACCGCTGGCGTCAAGCGATAAAAGATCTTGAGTCCGACACGGCGTGTGACGACAAGTCCCGTACTTCTCAAGTAGGCCAAGTGACGCGAGAGTTTCGGCTGAGAGACTTGAAGTCTCTCTGCCATGTCGAGAACTGATAATTCGTTGTCGCGAGCTAATGCACTGAGGATGTGGAGCCGCGTATTGTCGGCCACAGCTCGCAGCATTTGTATTTGACTTTTGTGCGTCACGGACAATCTACTGCTATGCATATATATGGATAAGCGGATACAGACGATGCGAGATCCTTTCCGCGTGTTGAAAGCTTAACACTCTATTGACGTTTCGCATCTTAGTTAACTCAAACGTCACAACAATTTCACATATCGTTCCAATTATCTTCGCATTCGTCGCGTACACTCTGGCCACCCAGAGACTGATAGCAGCAGCCTGATGAGTGATCTCGTTGGTGCTCTGCTTGATCTCAGATCTAAGTGTCTTACTCGAATGATTGTCTTAGGAAAGGATCCTTTCATGACGAAATCGACCCGCTCGGCTTTTACCTTGGTCGAGTTGTTGGTGGTCATCGCAATTATCGGAGTTCTCGTGGCCCTCTTGCTGCCGGCTATTCAAGCCGCACGGGAAGCTGCACGTCGCACACAATGCACCAACAATCTGAAACAGTTGGCGCTTTCATGTGCCAACTTCGAATCGGCCAACACTTACTTTCCTCCCGGCGGGCCCACGTGTGTTGATATTCAAAATCAATTCACTCCTGGCTTGTCATCGAAAAGCAGTTATCTTGTCCTCGGAACGCAGCATGGCTGTGAGTGCTACGGTCCTAACTGGGCCGTACAAGTTTTTGGATACATCGAGCAAGGTTCGCTCGCTAATCTTGCAAAGGCTGCTTTTACCGCTTTCCCGGAGGACATTCAGCAGGCCAATCCCATGGACAACTGGGACGCTAAAGATCGCGATGGCTTCGGTCTGGGCGGCAGAGCAAATCCCAACATGCTCTGTCCTACCGCCGGCTTGGACGGCAACTTTCTATACAACGATGGCGATGAAGAAACGACCGGAACGGCTCTCGCCCATCTGACCAAAGCGAACTACGCAGCTTGTTTCGGCGGAGGAAGTATGCTCCATGCGATCCCCGCTCAGTCCGTAAAGCCATCTGCCGGGATACTCGCCAACACTCCGCGGACCACGGACGGGACGGGCAGACTCGTCACGGCTCCACCGGATGTGCTGGCGGGTGTCTTCGGTATGGTGCGCATCAACAAGCTTCCGGCCACGAGCCGTTTAGGTAGGGGAGTCACCACCTCGCAAATAACGGACGGCCTTTCCAACACTGTCCTGATGAGTGAGGTAATAGCCTGGGACGAAGCCAACGAGCAGGGTGCGGGCGAAGTCGGTGCCACTGGCAACGACGACTGGCGTGGCACTTGGATGATCCCCAGTGTGGGTGCGAGCGCGTTTACCGGCTTTCTGACACCGAATTCCAAAGAAAAAGATGTCATCCCCGCCTGCGGGACAGGCATCGAAAATTCAGCCGCTTGGTCGGATATGCCCTGCGAAGAGGAGCAGGATGCCGGTGGAAATTTGTATGCCGCCGCGCGTAGTCGGCATCCAAGCACAGTGAACGCCGCGATGGCCGACGCCTCTGTGCGCTCGATTGACAATGATATCGACAATGTCGTCTGGCAAGCCATGTGCAGCCGAGCAGGCGGAGAAGTTGTCGACGGCAGTGCGGGGCTGTAATCGCTTTTGAAGGAACGGTCTCCTAGCTGCGGTACGCGTTTCTGTCACTGAGTTTGATTCCATTTCAAAAGTATCGCGTGAAGAGAACTCTATCAAAGCTTCATGTAGTTTTCACTCTAATTGCGAGTCAACCTTCACAAACAAGTTTTAGAATCTGCATGCACGCAGCAGAGAAGCCTTTTTTCGACGGAAATACTCTTTAGCACCTAGTTGAGGGAACAATCATATGTCGCGTCTTAGGTCATCCATGTTCGGCAAAAACCGCAAAAATGCAGTCGCCAAGGAGAATCGGATTTTTACTCGTCGACGTCCAAGCAGTTTGAACTTTGAAGCCTTGGAGGATCGGCGTCTGCTGGCTGTGACATCCTTCGAGAACGGCGTCGGCGGATACGATGGCACTCAAGACACCGGCGTTTTCTCGATCAGCCCGAACATCAATTTTGGCACCGAGACTTCGATTAGTCCCGACCAGCAGGACGCGAATGGCGTCCGCCAGGGACTCGTGCGTTTCGACAATATCTTCGGCAATCTGCCAGGCCAGATACCCCTCGGTTCGACAATCAATAGTGCGACGCTGGAACTTAGCGTTGTGAATTCATCGGTTACCGCCATGCAGATGAGCTTCTATCGCGTGCTGGTACCTTGGTCTGAGGCGACCGCCACCTGGAACACGTTTGGCCAAATCGGTGGCATGCAAGCTTCCGAGAATGAAGTTACTGACTTGCCTCCAGACGCAATTCTGTTCGACCCTACCACAGGTATCAAGTCAATTGACGTATCGACATCGCTTGAGCACTGGTCCGCTGGCCAATCTAATCTTGGCTGGATGATCGAAAGCGCGGCGACTGACGGTTGGGACTTTGAAACTTCGGAAGCTGCCATCGGCCAGCGTCCCACACTGACAGTCAATTACACCGCGCCTAGCGGAGCCGGCCAAATCACGCTCCTTGATACTGCTCCTCGAGTCGCCGAAGGGGATTCGGGCATAACGACGGCGACCATCACGGTGAGTCGATTAGGTGGTCTCACGGGAGCTGTTTCCGCCAACTACTCAGTCACCGCTGGCACCGCTGCCGGCACCGACTTTGTGGCTGGCGCTGGAGTCATTAACTTTGCTGCCGGACAGACGACCGCCACGATTGAAGTCGAAATCAATGGCGACACGGCACTCGAAGGCAACAAAACTGTTTTGATTACCCTTTCAGCACCAACGGGAGGAGCGACACTGGGGGCAGCGGTCGCAACGCTCACCATTGCTGATGACGACGCCCTAATCAACGAGGTACTCGCCAATGTCTCCGACAACCCCGCTGTTGCAGGTTTGGTCACGGACGAGACGAATCGTGAATACGTGGAGTTGATTGGTACTCCCGGGGCATCCCTTGCAGGTTACTATTTTGTTGTCTTCGAGGGCGAGGAAGAAGAGGGGGGCGGAACTGGAAGCGGGGTTGCTGATCTGGTAGTCGACCTATCGGGGCAGACCTTTGGTAGCAACGGACTCCTGGTCCTTACTCCTTCTAATTGGGCATATACTGAGGAGGCAGGCACCAATCGGATGATAGTTCCTGCTTTGGACGCATCCGGTGGCGGCATAGAGGATTCTTCTCAGACTTATGCCTTGATTAGAAGTACCGTTCCCATTGTACAAGGCACAGACTACGACACAGTGGGGGCTTACGAGGCCAACCCGACCCCGCACTTTGCCATCGGTACGGGTGTGGGAATTCTCGATCACCCAATTTTCTTGGATGGCACGGCTCAGATGGTCGACAGTGTGGGCGTGGTCGAAGGCGGCACCGATCGAGATCGAGTAGCCACCACACCCGAGTTAGGGCATCCCGGAATTCATGTCCATCAACCGACGGGCAATTCGAATAGCGAAAACGTGACATCTGATGCGGTCACTCGCCGAGATGGCAATCGTCTGCCTAATACGATTGGAGCTTGGTACAACGGCGACATTTTTGACACCGACGTTGACAATACTCCCCTGAACTACCTTAACGGGACTACCCGAATTAGCGTTGTCGCTCCGCAAGGAGCTGTGTTAACCCCGGGCGCGTCCAATACTCTTCGCAACGTTTTCGTTACGGCTGATGTAAACAGCGTCGACGAAGTCGCTGGAACAGTCACCTTTACTGTAACCCGCACCGGTGATCTCAGCCAAGCGATCGACGTGGCGTACACCACGCAAGATGGTACTGCCCGGGCGGTAGATAACGACTATGTTCCCAATTCCGGCGTGCTGAACTTCGGCGTCGGCGTGGAGACGATGCCGATTACAGTAACGATCATCGATGACGGTGTGGCTGAAGGCTTCGAAACATTCAGCGTAGTTCTAACCGACGCTGACTCGCCATTCTTGATTGTAGGCGGACCGGCTACAGTAACCATTAATGATGCCGATGTGCTAGCTGCCGAATTCCAGCAAGGTCCCAACTACTCCGGCACTGTGGATACATATATCGACGCTTCCGATCCGCTTTTCTTCTTCAGCTTTTCGGAAAACATGATTGTCGACAATGCTGCGGGTGAAGGCGAATCCGTCGGAGCCGACATCCGTCCACAACAAGGTTTGATCCGCTTTGACGATATGTTTGGTAATGCTCTAGGACAGGTCCCGCAGGGGGCCCAAATTTTTGGAGGATTCCTTGAAGTCAAGGTCATCAGCGTTGCTGCTCAGGGACCATCGGGCTTGCCCGCTACGATCAACCTTCATCGCATGCTGCAGGATTGGGATGATTTCGCTAGCTGGACATCACCTAATGGGGGCGTTGGCGGTTCAATCATCAATGGTGTGACTCCCGACGGAGTCGAAGCCGCAGTGGTGCCTGACTCCTCCGTTCCAGTGCCCGCACAATCGGGCATTGTGCAGATTCCGCTGAATGCCGATACGCTGCAAGCATGGGCCAATGGAACGCTAGATAACTACGGTTGGGCGATTATTACCAATTCTTCGGATAGCTGGACAATTGCCACTTCCGAGGATGCCAGCCTCAACCCATTCGCGCCTAAGTTGACCCTCTTGTACAACGAGCCTAGCACCGAGGTAGGAGCCGGTGAGTTTGAGTTCTCATTAGAGAACTACGAGACGCTCGAAGGGACGACTGCCACGATCACAGTCCAGCGCATAGGTGGCTCCACGGGTGCCGCATCCGTCGATTACAGTGTCACGCCTGGAACCGGGTCGTTTGGCGATCTCTCGGGCTCCCTCTCAGGTACGCTGAACTTCGCGGCTGGTCAGCTTTCTCGAACCTTCACGATCGCTACGGTCAACGACACTGCGGCGGAATTGAATGAGACGTTCGATTTGACGCTTACCAATCCCAGTGTGGGTGCCGCGGTCTCAAGTTCCTTGGGCACTTCTACTTTTACGATTCGTGATAATGACACCTCGACGTCTAATCCTCCCGTCCTCATGAGCGAAGTCGTTTTCAATCAGCCGGCTAACGACGGCGGTTCTGAATTTATTGAGTTGGTAGGTATGCCAGGCACTCCGCTCGGCTCATTTTACGCGGTTGTAGTCGGCGGAGACCTCGGTGACGATGAGGGTGCCACGAACCTGGTCGTTGATCTTGGCAGCTATTCGATCGGACCCAACGGTACGTTGTTGATCGGCTCGAAGAATAACTTCAACTGGCATATCCCAACCGACACAACGTTCGTCGGACTGCCCGAGCTCGACGTGGAGTTCGTGGGAGGCAATGACAACGGTACTTCAACCTATGCTTTAGTCTATAGTCCACTACGACCATTAACCCTTGAGCGATTTGACTACGACTGGGACAACGACGGCGGATTAGAACTTCCCCTAGGGGCGGTCATCGTCGATTCGATAGGTTATAAAGACAACAGTTCAGCTGATTCCACGTACGGTGGCAGTTCCAATACCATCATCACCAACCCCGGCGAGTCCTACGATGCGTTGACTCGGCTGCCTGGCTCAACCACTCGCAATAGTGCGTCGA
>JBGTEU010000195.1:0-2171 GCA_041747595.1 Bythopirellula sp. | reverse complement strand
CTGGGACTCGAGCGGGTGTTGCTCAAAGACGAAGGCCGCAATCCGTCGGCCTCGTTCAAAGATCGGGCAAGCTCGGTGGGTGTCGCACACGCCCTCGAGGTCGGAGCCACCACGATTGCCTGTGCCTCGACCGGCAACGCCGCCACGAGCCTCGCCTGCCATGCGGCGCTCGCGGGCATGCAGGCGAATATCTTCGTGCCCAGCACGGCCCCCGAACCAAAGCTTGCACAGCTTTTGGTGTTTGGTGCCCGAGTGTTTGCCGTCGAGGGGACCTATGACGAGGCTTACCAACTCTGCTCGGCGGCGTGCGAGAAATTCGGTTGGTACAATCGCAACTGTGCGATCAACCCCGTGTTGGTCGAGGGCAAGAAAACCGGTGGACTAGAAATCGCCGAGCAGACGGCCGCGTTTGGCGGCGTACCCGATTGGGTCGCCGTGAGCATTGGCGATGGCTGCACGATCGCTGGCATTTGGAAGGGGCTCGCCGAAATGCACGCACTCGGTGTGATCGACCGATTACCGCGACTCTTGGGTGTGCAGGCCGCGGGCGTGGCACCGATTCCCTATGCGTTGGAAAATAACAAATTGCCGGCGCCCGGCGATGGCACGACCATGGCCGACAGCATCGACGTGCAAGTTCCCCGCAACTGGCGCAAGGCGGTCAACGCACTCCGCGTTGCCAACGGTGTGGTCGTGTGCGTGAGCGACGAACAAATCCTCTACGCGATTCGGCTTTCGGGTAAACACGGTGTATTCGCCGAACCCGCGGCCGCGGCGGCGCTGGCGGGAGTTGTAGTCGCGCTGGACAACAAGATTATCAAGCCGCAAGAATCGGTGCTCGCGATGATTACCGGCAGTGGGCTCAAAGACATCCGCAGCTCGATCCGCGCGGGGGGTCAACCTTTACGCGTGAAGCCCGATCTTGCGGCAGTGGCGGCAGCGATAGAGAATTCAAGAACATAATGTTTGAAGTTCTGGAGTGAGGCGATGCAGATTAACGAAGAAGTTTTGGCCCGCACGATTGAGCGCTTCCGCGAGCGGAAGATTTTGCTCCCGACGTTCGCACAGATGCGCAATCCGGAATCGGCGCCCGACAAAATCAAGAACCGGCTCCGCCAAGTTGGCCTGGGGGACATCGATCCCGCCAACCTGTTCCGCATCACGTGGAAGAATGAACCGGTTGAACGCGGCGGGCTGTTCAACGACGGCAACTGGATTGAATTTCCCTCGGCGCTGACCGGCGTGCAAACGCGGATCATCGGAATCATGGGAAAATACTTTCCCACCGGCGCTCACAAAGTCGGCGCCGCTTACGGTTGCTTGATTCCTAAACTTGTGAGCGGGCAGTTCGACCCCACTTCGCAAAAGGCGGTTTGGCCGAGCACGGGGAATTATTGCCGCGGCGGGGCATTCGATTCGGCCCTGTTGGGATGCACGGCGGTGGCGATTTTGCCCGTAGAAATGAGTCGCGAACGTTTTGAATGTCTCAAAGAGATCGGTGCCGAGGTGATCGCTACTCCCGGCTGCGAATCGAACGTCAAGGAAATCTACGACAAGTGCTGGGAGATTCGCAAGACTCGGCCCGAGTGCGTGATCTTCAATCAATTCGAGGAGTTCGGTAATCCCTGTTGGCATTACCATGTGACGGCCGCCGCGATTCAAGACATTTTTGAACAAGTCACGCCGGGTCATCGTCTCGCGGGCTACGTCTCCGCCACCGGCAGCGCGGGAACTATCGCCGTCGGGGATCGTTTACGCAAATCGCACCCGGACGTTCGCGTCGTCGCCACCGAAGCCCTGCAGTGCCCCACGCTTTATCAGTTTGGTTTTGGCGGCCATCGCATCGAAGGCATCGGTGACAAGCACGTCCCTTGGGTTCACAATGTCCGCAACACCGACATGGTCTCCGCCATCGACGATGAGCAGTGCATGTCGCTGCTGCGGTTGTTTAACGAACGCAAAGGGCAAGAAAGCCTGCGCGACGATTTGCCCCCTGAGTTTATCGAACAACTTCCCAACGTCGGCATCTCGGGCATCTGCAATTTGGTTGCGGCGATCAAGACGGCCAAGTACTACGACATGACCGGCCGCGATGTGATTTTCCTCTGCCTGACCGATTCGGCGGGCCTCTATTCCAGCCGGCTCGAAGAGCTCAATTCGGAACACGGCGC
>JBGTEU010000194.1:0-2614 GCA_041747595.1 Bythopirellula sp. | reverse complement strand
GGCCCGAATCATCGAGAGTCAGTTTATTTCGCAAACTTCTAGTGCGACGTAAGGCCACCTCACTCGTCGATGACAAATGTGCTTGGTCTTTGAGGACGAGTTCCCCGCTCAGAATATTGGTCGGGCCGTTGTAGGTGTGTCCGCCGCCAGTGACGATCACCTGCCCGTTCCCTACCTTATTGAGAGCACCTCCATGAATCGTCCCGCTGATCGTCAAATTGCCGCCATATTGGTTGGGAACACCACCTGTACTGTGGTTCTCACCTCCAATGTAGGCACCTTCTTCACCGAGGTGCAGATTACCAGCAACCGTTCCCGGACCCGCAAGCGCTCCGCCGTAGTTAAACCCCGAGGCATTGTTCAAGTGAATATCTTCGATGACCGAGACGCCTTGATTGAGAACCAACACGGCACGGTCGGCACCAACAACATGCACTCCCCCCGCCGATGAGCCCGTACCGCCAATGTCTTCGATCGCAAGCAATCCTTCGTGCAGAAAGATGCCGCCGTCAAACTCGTCACCAATTCTTGCCAATGCCCCGTTCATGATCGAAGTCTTGTGCAGTTCGCCAACACCCAAGAGCTGTCCACTTATCGAGCCACCGAGAAATGCGAAGTTTTCTCGAACCTCAAGCTGAGCGCCCGGAGCAATATTCACGCCCGCGCTAAGCAAACTTGCGCGCGAATTCGGCCGCCTAGGGTCCAAGGTCAAGTTTCTGACGGACAAGTTCGTGGAAACATTCATGTTTCGATCGCGTAACAGGACATCACCGGCAAAGTATTCCTCCGAAGAATTCCAATTCACTCTTCCGGATGCTGGTGCATCTTGAATTCCTTTGGACAGGTTCAGATCGCCCGCGGGATTGACGTTGCCCAGGAACTCCGCGTGTCCACGATCGCCGAGGATGATATCGCCATTGTTGGCAATATCTCCCAGATAGCGCTGGGGCCCTCCCCCGCCGATCACCAAGGACCCTGTCCCTGTAACGTCACCAGTCAGATCAAACGGATTTGTAGAAGTCGGCGTCAGTCCAATCTGGCCTCCGCCTTGCAGTTCGACATCACCAGACATTGCAACGATGTCGTCATCAGACCCATAGGGTAATAAGGCACTTGACTGCAAAGTCACCTTACCCCGATGGGCATTCATATCAGGGCCAAGAATGAGTCTCCCCGTGCTTTCCACGATAAATCGCTCGTCCGAGGCTTTTTCGACCGACAAGTGGCTGCGGAGAATCGTGTGACCGACCGCCGACCCCAAACCCGTGGCCGAGAGAACACGCACCTGACGAAAGTTCTCGAGAGGGCCCGTGTCGATCACTGTTACTCCCTCATAGGAGTTGTCGCCATCAACAGCAATAATGAATTGTTTTTGAAGGGGCGGGCCAGCAGTGAAAGTCAGCCCCCCCGGTCCAGAGATATTGCCGCTCAGGCGCACGAAATCAAGGGTTTGTGATGGGGTAAATGTGGCCGTTCTGACAATTTCGATGGGACCACGCATTAGTATATCGGCGGCGCTCGTTAAGCCGCGGAACTCTACAAACCCGTTGTCGACCTTGAGCGGCGTGTCAATCACGTTACCCCGCGCAGACGATGTAATCACGAGCTTGCCGCCATTGCTGACCGTAAAGCCCCCCGCGGCGGTGCTTGCCGCCAGTGAGTTCGAGATTATTGTGCCAGCTTCAACATCGAACCGACCACTAAAAGCCGCATTCGTTGCTAATAGTGAGAGTGTCCCGCCGCCGAGTTTCTTGATGTTGCCACTTCCACTGATCGGGCCGACGAATTCGAGCCCTCCAGGACTTCCGAACCCCAGCACGTCGACGATCAATTCGGGCGCGGCCACCTCGGTGGGAACAGAAATCTGCGTAGGAAGGAATGAGGCAATTCCGATCGCGGGGCTTGCTCCATTGACATCGGTGCCGAACCTTAACGGGCCCGCACCCGTAAAGGCTAAGCGTCGCGAAGTCGAAACATCTAACTGCGAAAGCTCAACCGGTTGATTGAGCGTTACAGTATAAAACGGCGAGCTGAAACCAGGCCCCAAAATCGCGTGCGCTCCCACGCCATTGGGAACTCCCTGGCTCCACTTCGACGAGTCCATCCAATCCCCACCCGACGAACTCGACCACGTCGATTGACCGAATAGTAAATGCGGCGCATAGAGCAGTACTACTGCGACAGCTGTCACCAAAATTCGATTGCGGCAAGCATAGTTGGACATCGATTTTGATCTTCTCCAAGCCATGTGACGCGCAGACAAGCCGCCTGAAAAGGCGAACTTACCGTAGAGGTCGACGAACTGCCGAGGCCAGAGGAAGTGCCAAGTGAGATAAGCCCGGCCATCAAGAAAAGAAACTCGACGACACAATCTCGGTGCGAGTTCTCCCTCGCGCGCGGTGCAATGGCTAATTAGCAATTCCTTAATGAATGGTTTCAATGAACCAAGGTGTAATTACTATAACCCCTCAATGGCCCGACACAAGCCTTTTTTATTAGCAGTCTTGCGTAAAAAAATCACCAACTTGCAATAAAACAATGCCGTCATACACTCCGCAGACTATCCGGGAACTTCCCCTTCGGCAACAGCGTAGGCGGTGGCATGGCTGCGGCA
>JBGTEU010000193.1:0-2910 GCA_041747595.1 Bythopirellula sp. | reverse complement strand
CAGCCAAGTTTGAAGTCGAAGAACAAGTCACCGAACGCAACTTGGCCGACGACCGTCGGATCTTACTCGCCGAGGTTCGCAACGGGCTCAGCGTTCTCACTGGCAGTGATGAAAAGCTCACCCGCGACCAATTGGATTTGGTGAACGTCGTGGCCAACACGCTCGCCATCGATCGGTTGCTCCCCGGGCGGGAAATCGCCGAGGGAGAAAGTTGGACTCACGATGCCGCGACGCTGGGCGCGTTGTTGTGCATGGATCACGTGGCCGTGTGTGACGTATCAAGCGTCGTGACCGAAGAAGCGGAACGGCAGGTGCAAATTCGCCTCGCGGGAACCGTACACGGCACGGTCGACGGCACGCCGACGGAAATGGAGCTCCGCGCGGCTTATTTGTTTCATCTCGATGAAAAGCGGATCACGCGGTTCAACTTCGCAATCAAAGAGGTCCGCAAAAACAGCGAGATCGTACCCGGTCTCGACGTGGTGGCAAAGGCTTTCGTGACGATTGATCCGCAGAACAAGTCGCTCGACCTCCCCCCGGCCGTGCAGAAGCTCGCAAGCCGCACAAGCGAGCCGCTCTCGCAAACACTCGTTTACGAATCGCCGGCAAAGAATTTTCGCTTCGAATACGACGCGGCTTGGTTCGTCACGGCGGAGGAGCGCGATCTGTTGTCGTTCCGTTTTTTGCACGATCATGACCTCACGGCCCATTGCAATCTGAGCGTCTTGCCGCCGCGGTCGGCGGGTCGGCACACCCCGCTCGAGCAGTTTGAACGCGACGTGCGGGAATCGATTGGCGACAAATTGGAAACGGTCAGCGCCTCGACCGAATGGCAAACCAAACGGGGCTACAATTGCCTCGGCGTGATTGCCGACGGCAAAGTGAACGACGTGGCGATTCAATGGCGGCAGTATTTGGTATCGGCGGATGACTGTCCGCGGCTCTCCTTTGCCGTGACTTTGGAGCGTGCCCAAGGCGAAAAATTCGCCGACGCGGAA
The DNA here is from genome assembly GCA_041747595.1 of Bythopirellula sp. GTDB lineage: Bacteria > Planctomycetota > Planctomycetia > Pirellulales > Lacipirellulaceae > Bythopirellula. Next base: position 1,912 of record JBGTEU010000193.1, on the reverse strand, counting down.
CGGCAAATCATCGACTCGCTGCAGTTGGTGCCGGCCCCACCAGCGGCAACGGCCAGCAAAGCTGAGGGCGTTAGTCGCTAATCGCTCATTTCATGTCACCCGGGCATCCCTCGCCTGCCGCGCGCGGAGGCGGGACTGGAAACGAGCCAACGGAATTTTGACCCGTATACGCGTATACGGGAAACAGTTACTCGAACGATTGTCGCCCAACGCACGCAATAATGGTTGACACTGCAATTGACTGCCATTAATATGTGAACAGTTTCTGAGTGTTACTTATTGATCGTTCGTTTGCAGCTCAATAGGCATCTCTTTTCAACGCTTGGCCTCAAGGCTGCTCCTCATCTTCAGGCAATTTTTTTGAGTTTACCCCCGCGTTGGCGGCGCGTGGTGCTCGTCAAGGCCACAACCATGAATACGAATTTGGATCGCAGGCACGTTGCCGCTAAAGGCGGTTTTACGCTGGTCGAACTCTTGGTGGTGATTGCCATCATTGGAGTTCTCGTGGCATTGTTGCTGCCGGCGATTCAAGCAGCGCGCGAGGCCGCGCGGCGAAGTCAATGCCTTAATAATTTGAAGCAAATCGGGCTGGCATGCTTGTTGTTCGATTCAGCGAAAAAGGCCTACCCTACGGCGGGGGGCGTCGTACAGCAGTTCACGCATACCACGGAACTGGCGAAACCGATCCACGGGTTTGAGAACGCGAGCTGGATGTATCAGATCCTGCCATACATCGAGCAGCAGAACCTCTATGATTTGCGATCGGGAAGCACGCTGCTAACATCGGGATTCGTTAACACGGATCTCATCGAAAAGCCGGTCTCAGTGTTCAATTGCCCCACGCGTTCGGGGCGTTTCGCAACGATCGGCACCGATATTTATGCACTCGCCGACTACGCGGGTGTGATGGCAACTTGGAACGACCCGGGTTGGGAAGGTTTTGCGTGGGAAGTCAACAAACCTCCGAACGCCAACGAGGAGACCGCGGTCTGGACGGGCATCCTTATCAAAGGGGGGCAGGTCAACAAAGCGAGCGTACCCGCGGAGGTTTGGAAGTTCGGTCCCGTGAGTACCCAGTCAATCGAAGACGGCACGTCGAATACCATCCTCGTGGCGGAGAAGTCGGTGCAAGACAAATATTGGACCGTGCCCAGCTCGTTCCCATGGCCCTACTGGGAAGTCTATGGCTACTACGGCGGAGCCGATTGGTGCCACATGCGAATGTTTGCGGCACCGACGACCGGTGGAACCTTTCGGGGAGAGATTCCCGTGCGCGGCGATGCCGATTTCCGGCCGGGGTTCAGCGCGGCGGCACCGGCAACGGAGTTTGGGTTCGGTTCGGCGCACCCGGCTATTATTTGCGCGGCCTTTGGCGATGGTTCGGTACATGTCATCTCGCGGGACGCCGATCTGTTTTTGTTGGATCAGCTCGGAAAACGATCCGATGGTACGAACGCATCACTTGGCGACCTATGAAATCATGGCAAAAGTCAGATATCTAAGCTTAGGGGGCATTTGCCGCTGCTTCATGGGCTATTTCCTCGTGGGCTATTTCTTTGTAGGTCTGGCGGGGTGCGGCAGCTCTGCCGACCCGGTGAGTACGCTCGCGGAGGCAAATGAATCGAATCTGCAACGACTGGCGAATCTTTATTTTACGTACCAGTCGCAGCACGACTGGGCCGGTCCCCCCGATGAAGCGAAGTTCAAAGAATACCTGAATGCATACAATCCCGAGAAGCTCAAGCGAATTGGAGTCGACCCCACGACAATAGACGCGCTATTTATCAGCGAGCGAGACGGGCAGCCATTTAAGATCCGCTACGGCGTGGCGGGAAGCGCTATGGGAAGTTCCGAGCCCGTGGTCTTCGAGGCGGTGGGTGTCGATGGCAAGCGGCTAATTGGGTTTCTGAAC
>JBGTEU010000192.1:0-2613 GCA_041747595.1 Bythopirellula sp. | reverse complement strand
CCCGCCAAGGGTGATCTCGGCCGTAGCAACCAGATTCAGGTCGAAGTTCTCGATGCTGTAAATCTGCGTCTCTGGGCCACGGGGAATGAAGCCGATCCCTTGCAGAATCTCACCACGGGCGACGTCCGGAGTAATCGTGGGAACAAAACCCTCACCGACCAAGAACTGCACCGCATACTGCTGAAGCGCGAGCTCCAATAGGGCCCCTTCGTTTTTCAAAAAGTAAAAACCGTTTCCGGCGATCCGTGCGCCCCCTTCGAAGTCGATAAGGTCATGCTGCTCGGCGAGCGCAACGTGATCGAGCACGGGAAAGCTGAACTTGCGGACCTCGGGACCACCGCGGCGGATTTCGCGGGCGTGATCTTCGTCGCCGATGGGTGCCTCGGGATGGGTGAGGTTCGGCATGCTGCGATAAATGGCCCCCGCCTCGGCGGTGAGACGGTCGATATCTTCCTGCAGCTTTTCCTTTTGCTCGCGAAGCGCCCGGCCCTCTTCCTTGCGCTGTTCGCGCTCGGCGTCGTCCTTGGCCGCGCCGATGGATTTGCTCACGACGTTGGCCTGCCGCGAAAATTCTTCGATTTGCTGCTGCATTTGGCGACACTTAGTCTCCAGTTGGGCAAAGCGTTGAACATCGGCCTTCACACCCCGCACGTCGCAGTTTTTTTGGACGACTTCCGGGTTCTCAAGAATAAATCGTTTGTCGAGCATGTCGCTACACTTCCTGATTGACTTTGGCCAGGCATTCCCACAACGCGGCACTCGTGCGAATGCCACGGTGGTAATCGGCCAAGGTGAATTTTTCGTTCGGAGAATGTAGGTTATCGTCGTTCTGTCCCCAGCCCAACAGCAACACGTCGGCACCAAGCCGCTCGGCGAATGTGTTGACGATGGGAATCGAGCCCCCCTCACGCATCATGACCGGTCGTTTGCCGAAGCCGATCTCGATCGCGTCTGCTGCCGCTTCGAGGTAGGGACTCTCCATGGGAATCACGATGCCGGGGGCACCGTGATAATCTTTGAGTTCCATCGTGATCCCGGGGGGCACAAGCGATTCAAGAAATTTCTTGAGTGCGGTCGTGACCTTCTGGGGATCTTGATTGGGAACCAGTCGAAAGCTGAATTTTGCCGAGGCGCGGGAAGGAAGCACCGTCTTGGCCCCCTCGCCTTGATAGCCGGACGTCAGGCCGCATACGTCGAACGTCGGTCGCGCCCACCGCCGTTCGAGCGTTGTGTAACCCTTTTCGCCCGTGACGCCGTCGATGCCGAGTTCTTTTTGGAATGCTTCCTCGCTGAATGGCAAGGCGCGAAATTCCTCGCGTTCGCGCATCGTCAGTGGCACGACGTCGTCGTAAAAGCCAGCGAGCTGAATTCGCCCGTCGGCGTCGATGATCGCGCTGAGCATCTTGGCGAGCGAAATTGCGGGATTGGTCACGCCGCCGCCAAACACGCCAGAGTGGAGGTCGCGATTCGGACCGGTGAGATGGACTTCGTAATAGGCGATGCCTCGCAGGCCATACGTGATCGCCGGCACGCCGGGGGCGAATTGGCTCGTGTCGCTAATCACCACGCAATCGCAGGCAAGCTTCTCGGTATTGTCGACGAGAAACGCGTCGAGGTGCTCGCTGCCGACTTCTTCCTCGCCCTCGATGATAAATTTCACTTGCAGCGGAAGCTGCTTCTGCGATTTAACCCACGCCGCCACACTGTGAACGTGGGTGAGCATTTGGCCTTTGTCATCGGTGGCGCCGCGAGCGAAAATCGCACCGTTTCGCACGGTCGGTTCGAACGGCGGGGTAATCCATTTATCAAGCGGATCGGGGGGCTGCACGTCGTAGTGTCCGTAAACCAGTGCGACCGGCGCACCGGGCACGGGGGGTGTCTCGGCGTACACAATCGGGTGACCGGGCGTGTTGATCAACTCCGGTTTCAGACCGATGCCTGCGAGATGATCGACCAACCATTGGGCGGCGCGGCGAACGTCGCCGGCAAACTTGGAGTCCGCGCTGACGCTCGGAATTCGCAGCAACTCAGCCAGATCGGCTTCGTATTGCTGGCTATTCTTGTCGACGAAGTCGAGAACCTGGTTGACTGCGGGTGATGTCACGGCACGCTAGTATTTTGGAGGAAGCCGCCACGAAAAGTGACAGCAGGTGTCGCATTATTTGCCTCGTTGTGCAACTTGCCGGTGAGGGCTGTTGCAAGTCGGGGAGTTCCCCCAACAGGAGGGAATCTAATATAATGCGGCACTTGCTCTTATGCCACAAGGGCTCTGATGCCACAAGGGTGCTGGCGAATGGTACGCGGCGCGGACTTTCGGAAATCAACGTGAGGAATGGTGATGGATTGGGAACACGAGGCGGAAACCGAGGGGGTTGTGACGGTCGCCCCCGTCAAGCAGGAGGCCCCCGACAAAGAACGCCGTCGGCAACCGCGCTACAACGTGCTGCTCTGGGATAGCGACGATCACACGTTCGAATATGTCGAAAAAATGCTGCGGGAGTTGTTCGGCCACGAAAAGGAGCAGTGCCAGGAAATCGCCAAGAATGTGGACAAGGACGGCAAGGCAGTCGTGTTGACCACGACCCGCGAGCACGCGGAACTCAAGCGAGACCA
>JBGTEU010000191.1:0-4209 GCA_041747595.1 Bythopirellula sp. | reverse complement strand
CGGCAGCCAACAAAATCGCCGGGCAATCGGTGATGTACTACTCGCGTTGGGCGTTCTTGTCGGTGAGCTTGTCGAGGGCCCACAGCAATTCTTGAGCGTCGAACACGTAGGTGCTCACATTAACTTCGTGACTCGCACGCTGCTCGGATGTCGCGTCCTTTTCCTCGACGATGCCGATGAACTTGCCTTTTTCATCCCGCACAATGCGGCCGTAACCCGTGGGATTCGGTTTGTCGACGGTGCCCAAAACACAAGACGCATTTGCCGCCGCGAAGTTCTCCAGCAGGGTTTGCACCGATTCGGCCTGCAACAGCGGCGAATCCCCCGCCACGATAAAGACCGGCCCCTGATGGTCGGCCAACTGCCCGCGGCACATCATCACCGCGTGCCCCGTACCCAATTGTTCCGTCTGTTCGGCAAACTCGATTCCCGGTTCCCTGGCGAGTTCCGCACGCACGAGATCGGCCCGATAACCGACAACGACCACGATGCGGCTCACCCCTGCTTTGTGCAAGGAGTCGATAACGTAGCGAATCATCGGTCGACCGGCGACCGGCACGAGCACCTTGGGAAGCTCCGACTTCATGCGGACCCCCTTCCCCGCCGCCAGCACAATGGCCAAGGAAGGTCGGTCTGCGGAATCAGTGGACATGGTCGAATCGCGATTATTGGGTGCCGATTTGTTGCATGTATCTTGCCATGAATGGGCAGAATCTTCCAGGGTCACCGTGCAGAGAAGGTCTTTCGCCGCTCCCTTTCCCGCGCTAAAATGCGAGATTCGACCCATTTGTAGGAAATTATCCGTGAGTACCATTGCCGCACCACGGCGGGCCCATCGTTCGCCAACGAGGAATACCGTTTTGTTAGATGCGATTCAAAAAGCCGACGTCCTGATCGAAGCCATGGGCTGGATCCGGCAATTTCGCGACAAAGTGACCGTCATCAAGCTCGGTGGCAGCGTGATGGAAGACCCTGACGCATTGCGGCATTTGCTCGTCGACATCGTGTTCATGGAAACGGTCGGCATGAAACCGATCGTCGTGCATGGCGGGGGCGCCGCGATCAGCCGTGCCATGGCCGAGGCCAACATCGAGCCGCGCTTCATTCACGGCCGACGTTACACCGACGAAGCCACGCTCCAAATCGTTGAAAAAGTCCTGGCCGGCGAAATCAATGAATCGCTCGCGGCGAGCATCGAGGAATTCGGCGGCCGCGCGATGCCGCTCAACTTTGCGGGCAACAATAATAACGTGCTCTTCGGCGAACGGCTCGCACTGACCGACAAGGACGGTTCGCCGATTGATTTAGGACTCGTTGGTCACGTCACGCGCGTGGATCGCGAGACGCTCGACAATCTCACCTATGCCAACCAAGTGCCGGTGATTCCCTCGATGTGCGAGACGCAGTCCGGCGAGCGGCTCAACGTGAATGCCGACACCGCCGCCACCGCGGTCGCCCAAGCGGTTGGCGCCGAAAAGCTGATTTTCTTGAGCGACGTCAACGGCGTCCGCCGCGACAAGGACGACCCCGATTCCCTCATCCACTCGCTCACGGCGAACGAAGCCCAGCAACTCATCGACGATGGCAGCATCGAGTCGGGGATGATTCCGAAAGTGCAAGCCTGCCTCGAAACCTTGAGCAAAGGGGTCCGCAAGATCCACATCATCGACGGCCGCTTGCGTCATTCGCTGCTCCTCGAAATTTACACCAACCGCGGCGTCGGTACCGAAATCATCGCCGAACCTGCTTGACCCGCTTCCCGTCTGTTCAGCACAACCCAACCGTGCCACGAGGAATGAAACGTGACCGTAGCCGAAAAGACGCGAATTTCCCCGGAAACGGTGCAGCTATTCGACGATTATGTGATCCCCAACTACGGGCGATACAAGCTGGCCCTGGTTCGCGGCGAGGGCTCGCACGTTTGGGACGATCAGGGAAATCGCTACCTCGATTTCTTCCCTGGTTGGGGCTGCAATCTGCTGGGGCACTGTCCGGCGCCGGTGGTGAAAGCGGTGCAGGACCAAGTTGCCAAGCTGATCCACGTCCCCAATTCGTGGTATATGGAAGCCCAAGGCCAATGGGCCAAGTTGCTCAGCGAACGGAGCTTCGGCGGGCAGGCGTTTTTCTGTAACTCGGGCGCCGAAGCGAACGAAGGGGCCATCAAACTCGCGCGGCTCCATTCGACGGCCGGTAAATACAAAATCATCACCTTCGAGGGGAGTTTTCACGGACGTACCTATGCGGCGACCACCGCGACGGCCCAACCCAAATATCACGAAGGAATCGGCCCGCTGCTGCCCGGCTTTAATTACGCCCCGTTCGGCGATCTCAATGCCGTTCGAGCAAAAATCGACGACGACACGATCGCGATCATGATCGAACCGATTCAGGGTGAAGGGGGCATTCGCATTGCCCCGCCCAGTTTCTTGCAAGACTTGCGGAAGCTTGCCGACGAGCGCGGCTTGCTGTTGATCTTCGACGAAGTCCAAGCCGGTTGTGGACGCACGGGCAAATGGTTCGCCCACCAGCATTACGGCGTTGAACCCGACATCATGACCCTCGCCAAAAGCCTGTGCGGCGGTATCGCGGGGGGGGCATTGCTCGCCAAGAAGGAAGTTGCCAAGAGCCTGCGGCCCGGCATGCACGCCGCCACCTTCGGTGGCAACCCCATCGCCGCCCGTGCGGGAATCGCCACGATCCAGATGATCGAAGAGCAAAACTTGCTCGCCCGGGCCACGGAGCTCGGCGAAGCGTTCCGCGCACAACTCGCACCGCTGGTCGAAGAATTGCCGTTCGTCACCGAGCTCCGCGTGTGCGGTTTGATGATCGGCTTGGAACTCAGCGTTCCCGGTGCCCCCATCGTGCAAGCGTGTCTCGACCGCGGTCTTCTAATCAACTGCACGCAAGGCAACGTGATTCGCCTCTTGCCCGCGATGACGCTCACCGACGAGGAGTTGGAATCCGGCTGCGAAATATTGATCACCGCCCTCCGCGAACATACGCCCTAACACGGTTCAATTCCCTCCCTTTAACAAAAACTCCCCACCATGCGACACTTAGTCACCCTGCGCGACGTTTCGAGCGAAGAAATCCAGCGGATCTTCGCCCTGACTGCCGACCTCAAAGCCAAGCTCGAAAAAGGGATCCGCGAGCCGATTCTGCCGGGCCGCGTGATGGCGCTGATGTTCGAGAAACCGTCGCTCCGTACCCGCGTGAGCTTTGAGGCCGGGATGGCGCACATGGGTGGCTCGAGCATGATGCTGGGCGATGACGTCGGCTTTGGCAAACGCGAACGGGTCGACGATTTCACCCGTGTCTTGAGTGAGCTGGTCGATGTGATCGTCATGCGCTGCAAGAAGCATCAAACCGTGGTCGACGTTGCCAAGTATGCCACCTGCCCGGTTATCAATGGTCTGACTGATCTTGAGCATCCGTGCCAGGCACTCGCCGACCTTTACACAATCAAATGCCATGTGAAATCGCTCAGTGATGCCAAGCTCGCCTGGGTGGGCGACGCCAACAATGTGGCCCGCAGCGTGGCGCTTGCCTGTGGTCGGCTCGGGGTACACTTCGCCGTGGCGACGCCGAAGGGTTATGGCTTTGCGGAAGATTTCATCGCCGACTTGCACAAAGAGTGTCCCGGCATGAATCTCACTCTCACCAACGACCCCATCACGGCGGTGAGCGAGGCCTCGGCAATCTACACCGACGTGTGGGCCAGCATGGGACAGGAAAGCGAGCAAGAACAACGCAAGCTCGATTTTGCGCCGTTCCAAGTCAACGGCAAGCTGATGGCCGCCGCCCCGAACGACGCGCTGTTCATGCACTGCCTCCCTGCAAAGCGGAACGAAGAAGTCACCGACGAAGTCATGGACAGCCCCAACAGCGTGATCGTCGAGCAAGCCGGCAATCGCATGCACGTTCAGAAGGGGATCCTCGCCTGGCTGCTCGCAGCCCAGAATTAATCCCTTAGCCGCGGTGCTTGCACCGCGATTCAGAGAACAATATGCCCATTCGCACCGACAATCGTGCCGCCAATGCCCTGCGACCCTTTATCACGGACCTGAACGTCCCCGGTGCCGCGGCGGGAAAGGTGCTTGTCCGCGCAGGCCGCACCACGGTGCTTTGCACGGCTAGTGTTGAACTTGAAGTTCCCCCGTGGCTCAAGGGGCGCGGCAAGGGTTGGGTCACCGCCGAATACAACATGCT
>JBGTEU010000190.1:0-2545 GCA_041747595.1 Bythopirellula sp. | reverse complement strand
CATCACAATCGGAGCCTCGGCAGCCCGCTCGGCCAGTAAAAGCTCGTCGGAGTTTTTTCTTGGCGGACGCAACATGCCTTGGTGGTTGTTGGGCGTGTCGATGGTGGCCACAACCTTTAGCGCGGATACGCCTAACCTCGTGGCTGGCATGGTCCGCGAGGGGGGGGTCTCCAAGAACTGGGCTTGGTGGGCTTTTTTGGTGACGGGGATGGTCACGGTCTTCATCTACGCCAAATTGTGGCGCCGCAGCGAGGTGATGACCGACCTTGAGTTTTACGAGCTGCGGTACAGTGGCAAACCTGCGTCCTTCTTGCGCGGTTTTCGCTCGATCTATCTCGGCGTCTTCTTTAACGTCTTGATCATGGCTTCGGTCACGCTGGCGATAATCAAATACGGGTCGCTGATGTTTGGCGCCGAAAAATGGGAATGCGTGCTTTATGGTTCGATCGGCGTTGTCATTTATGCAACCTTGGGTGGCTTGAAGGGATGCATCTGGGCCGATTTTTTTCAATACAGCTTTGCCATGCTCGGCGCGCTGTTTGCGGCCGTGATTGCCATTGGCGAGGCAGGCAAGTCCGCTGCCGCGAGGGCGGTGGAATCGGGCACAATCGCCACGGATCAAGCGGCGGAGTTTGCTCGCACCTATTCTCTGGCGGATTTGCTCAAGGAAGCCAACGTTGCCGGCAAGATCAGCATCTTTCCCGATTTTTCCGACCCCAGTCAGTGGGTTCCTCTGTTGTTCATTCCGTTAGCGGTGCAGTGGTGGTCGGTTTGGTATCCCGGCGCGGAACCCGGCGGCGGCGGGTATATCGCCCAGCGGATGTTGGCGGCTAAAGATGAAAAGAACGCCATCGGTGCGACTCTGTTTTTCAACTTTGCCCACTACGCCCTGCGTCCTTGGCCCTGGATCGTTGTGGCGTTGGCATCGCTGGTGTGTTTCCCTGAAATCTCAGACATGAAAGCCGCCTTCCCCCACGTGGATGATTCCGTCGTTGCCCACGACATGGCCTATCCTGCGATGATTTCTAAGCTGGGACCCGGTTTACTCGGGTTACTCATCGCTTCCATTGTTGCCGCGTATATGTCGACGATTGGCACGCATTTGAATTGGGGGTCCTCCTACCTGGTCAACGATTTCTACAACCGCTTCATCAAACCGAACGCTTCACAAAAAGAACTCGTTTTCATGGGGCGAATTTGTACCGTTTTTCTGATGGTCTTCGCTGGCGCGCTGTCGCTCACGCTGACGAGCGCGACCCAAGCATTCAATATCCTGTTGCTCTCTGGTGCCGGTTCGGGAGCGATTTATTTGCTCCGTTGGTTCTGGTGGCGAATCAACGCCTGGTCAGAAATCTTTGCCATGGTCAGCTCGTCTACGCTGGCTTTTATTCTCGTACTCTTCGTGAGTGACCAAAGTCTCGCCCGCGGTCCCATCGATGGATTTACGACGAAGCTCTTAATCTGTGTGTTCACTACCTCTTTAGCTTGGATTGTGGGGACGTTCGTCACGCCGCCCGAAACTCAGGCGACCCTGCGAAAATTCTATCGCAAGTGTCGTCCCGGTGGTCCCGGGTGGGCCAAAGTGGTGGCTCACGCCTTGCAAGAAGGCGAAATCATCGACCAACGCACTACAGGCCAAGCTTGGGAAATGCCACTACAAATACTTTGCGTCTTTTTGGGATGCGTTGCCGTCTATTGCTCGCTTTTCAGTATTGGCGGCATGTTGTATGGCAACTGGTTACAGGCCACGATTCTAGGCGGCGTGGCGTTCGTGAGTGCCATCTTCTTATTCAAATTCTTCGGAAGAATCAGTACCGAATAATCGAATGCGAAATCTCTTATGGGATCCTTGAACATACTTCTCGCTTTCATCGCAACAGCCGGGCTCTCTTTCGGCCAGCTCGCTCACGCGGCGCCGGCAATAAGCCCCACAGACAAGGTTTTTGTGGGTTACGTAGCCGGCATGCCGAGCGAGATTAACTACAAGCTCTACACGCATCTGTGCCATGCGTTCGTCGTCGCCGAAAAGGATGGTACGCTCATCCCTCAGAAAGGCGTACCGAATCATGAACTCGCCCGCGAGGCACACCCGGTGGGCGTGAAGGTGTTCATCTCGCTCGGAGGCTGGGGCTGGGACGAAAATTTTGCCGCGATGTCGCTCGATCCCACCGCCGAAGATCGATACGTGAAAGCGGTGATGGAGCTCGTGGACAAATACGACTACGACGGCCTCGATCTCGATTGGGAATATCCCGACACGAATATCGAAATCGTCGGCTTCGAGCGCCTCACGCGCAAGTTTCGCAAGTTACTCGATGAATTGGGCGAGAAAAAGCAGCGCCCCATGTTGCTCACCATGGCCGCGGCCGCCCATCCGAAAACGCTTGAATGGCTGAGCAAAGACTTCTTGCTGGAAACCATGGATTGGATCAATGTGATGACTTACGACTATTGCGGCAGCTGGGCCAAATTCGCGGGTCACCATTCTCCGCTCTTTACGTCGAGCAAAATGCCGAAGGACGAAGTTCTTTCCACCGAACTTACA
>JBGTEU010000189.1:0-6631 GCA_041747595.1 Bythopirellula sp. | reverse complement strand
CTCAATCCCCCAGCGAGATTGATATCGGCAGGTCCGATAGCGAAATCTTGGTTATAAACTGCTGAATCTGCGGTCGTCCCATTTGCTACAGCAAGGGGAATATTATCACTTCCGGTTGGATAGTCATGATAACTATTGTTTATCGGATCGAAGTAAGCAGCTTTGTACCATTCGTCGGCACTAGGTAAGAAATATTTAGACAACCCATTCCGAAAGAGATTTGTTGGATCATATCCCTCATCCCCAGGCTCCCAGAGTTGAAAAGTACCACTATCGATCTTATATGCAGGTTGATTACCGGTACTTAAGTTTAACCAGTTAATAAACGTAGCTGCTTCGAGCCAACTAACTGAAGTAACTGGCTTATTTGTACCGCGATTATTATGGGTAATTCCAAGTCCCCCTAAGTTGTTGGCCTTGTTAACCATATCCTCCGAAATTTCATACTTTCCAATTCGATATTGGTACCCAATTGATCCAGCTGGATTCGGATTGCCAGAGGTATCGGGGGGGTTACCGGTGTTTCCGATAGTGACGAATTCAATCTCGAAAAGATTCGTGCCACTGCCAAAAGTGTCTGCACGAACAGTGCAGTGACAAAAGCAAATCAAAAACGCTACGAATGCGATTGTGAACTTCATAAACATGCTTGTTGGATTGGGAAAGGCTCGGTCAAGCAGACAACAAAAAAGACTCCCCATTAACAGACTCACACGGCTGGCTGTCCAATTCAGAGAGTCCGAAAATATAGAGGCTTTTAGTTAGCGCTTTCGGTGAAAACCTACGGGGTTAATAGCCCTAGCACCACTATATCAGGACGTGAGCGGCGATCAATGATTTCGCCGACAATTAATACAAATCTCTCAGAACTTGTCCGCTGCCACGTACGCGTCGATTACCGCTTGTTCGCCCTCGGCACCCGGTTTGGAGTTACCGTGTTCCATGCCAATCACGCCGTTGAAGCCTTTTTCATGAAGATGCTTGAACACATTGCGGTAGTTGATCTCGCCCGTCCCCGGTTCCTTGCGGCCGGGATTATCGCCTATCTGAATATAGGCGACTTCATCCCACGCACGGTCCAAATTGGGGATGAGATTTCCCTCGGAAATCTGTTGATGATAAACATCAAACAAAATCTTGCATGAGGGGCTGCTGACCGCTTTGCAAATGAGATGGGCCTGGGGAATAAACTGTAAAAATTGTCCCGCGTGATTAGCCCACCAATTCAAGGGTTCGAGCACCATCACCAGATCATGCGGTTCCAAGATTTCTGCCGCTCGGCGGAGGCTTTCCACGACGTTCGCGGTTTGATAGTCCATGTGGAGATTGTTGTCGACCATGCCCGGCACGACCGTCATCCACTTCGCGTTGACCCGCTTGGCGACGTCGACCGACTCGCGGATGCCTTGCAAGAACCTTTCGCGGCCCTCATCGCTGCCACTAGTGAGTTCCGGCTTACCCCAGGGAATGGAATGGGCGACAAACACGCCCATCGTCATACCCAAGCTGGCCATCGTACTGGCTATTTTTTCTTGCAACTCAACGGGTCGGTCCCGCATGCCATTATCTTCCCAAGCGGTGAAGCCCTGCTCGGCGGCGTAGCGAAGTTGGTCGAGGGGATCCTTGCCCGCATTATTCTCGAACATGCCGAAGTGCGGCGCGTAGTTTAGTTTAAATTCGCGGATCGACCCGGTTTGTGCCATTGCTGTCGTTGCATTTGCGGCCATCATGCTGGCTCCCATAACGGTGGTAGCGGCCAAGAACTCGCGACGCTGCATGAGAATCTCCAATGAGAAAAGATGAGTACGAAGAGCCTATCATAGCCGCGGGCGGCGGCCTGCGGTAGCGCTGCGAAACCGATGGCTTCCGCCTGCGGCTAGGATGAGTGTTACAAGTCGAACCGAATGCCTTGCGCGAGGGGCAGATCTTTCGAGTAATTGACCGTGTTGGTGGCCCGGCGCATGTAGAGTTTCCAGGAATCGCTGCCCGATTCGCGGCCGCCGCCAGTTTCCTTTTCGCCGCCGAAGGCCCCGCCAATTTCCGCGCCACTCGTGCCAATGTTCACATTGACGATCCCGCAATCGGAACCGGCCGGCGAACAAAACTGCTCGGCCTCGCGAACGTCACTTGTGAGAATTGCCGAGGCCAATCCTTGCGGCACGCAGTTGTGAATGCCGATGGCCTGATCCAAATCCTTGTAACGCATGAAATACAAGATCGGCGCGAAAGTTTCCTGTTGTATGATTGCGGCATCGGCGGCGATTTCCACAATCGCCGGCCGCACGTAGGCACCGCCCTGGGGAACTCCTTTAGTCACGCGACCGCCGCCATGCACTTTGCCCCCTTGGGATTTCGCCGCGTCGAGTGCCGCATCCATTGCCTTGGCGGCCTGTTCATCAATCAATGGCCCAACCAAAGTGCCCGAAACCGTGGGATCGCCAATGGGGAGCTTTTCGTAAACGGCGAGCAACCGTTTGAGTAAATCATCTGCAATCGACTCATGCACGATGAGACGCCGTAGCGATGTGCAACGCTGACCGCATGTGCCCACCGCGGCGAACGTGATCGAGCGGATCGCCAAGTCGAGATCGGCGGACGGCGCAACAATCATGCCGTTGTTGCCACCAAGTTCCAACAAAGAGCGCCCCAACCGAGCGGCAACCGTTTGGGCCACCGCGCGCCCCATCTTCACCGAGCCCGTCGCCGACACAAGGGGCAGCAAGGACGATGCGGCGAGCGTCTGCCCCACTTCCACACCACCGATGACCAGGCAAGAAATTCCCGGCGGAATGGTGGGAATGTCAGCCAAAGTTTGGGCGACCAGCGCTTGGCAGGCAATGGCTGTGAGCGGTGTTTTTTCCGAGGGCTTCCAGACGACGGGATCGCCGCAGACCCACGCAATCGCCGCATTCCAAGCCCATACCGCAACTGGAAAGTTAAATGCCGAGATCACGCCGATGGGTCCCAGCGGATGCCATTGCTCGGTGAGTCGGTGCCCGGGACGTTCGCTGGCGATTGTCTTTCCGTAAAGCTGCCGACTCAAACCGACGGCGAAATCGCAGATGTCGATCATCTCTTGCACTTCACCAAGGGCTTCCTGCGTGATCTTGCCGGTTTCCCAACTCACGAGCTCCGCAAGCGGTGCCTTGTATTCGCGGAGCTTCGCGCCAAATTGGCGGACAAACTCACCACGAACCGGTGCGGGAGTCACGCGCCAATCGCGAAAAGCCGAGTTTGCCGCCTCGATGGCCATCGACACTTGCGAGGCGTCGACCATTTTGAATTCGGCAAGCTCATCGCCATCGATCGGTGAATAGACTTTAAGCGGGCTACCCAAGCCCACTTGCCAGTCCCCTCCGATGGCTAAGCCTTGAATACGAGGCTTGATGCCAAGTTTTTCGAGTGCCTGTCGCACTTTGTCGTTCATCGGAATTCTCGATTAATGGTCGTGTTTCGTCGTGGTAAACCGCGTCGCTATTTTGGAATCGTAGTGCCGACCGAAGCGATTGGCCAGAAATCGCTCGAAGTCGACTTCTTCCTGCCGCACAAACCCCGTGCTCGGTAGTTCGCTCTGCGCGTGCATATCGAGTACCGCACAAATCCCTGCGGCGGTAGTGATTTGGATCGCGCTCCAATTCTCTTCGCCGATTAGCTCGTGATAAATCTTGCGAGCGTCGGTGATCTGCACGAGCTGGCCCTTCCTCATGCCGGTGACAGTGCAAAATGTCACGACCACGTCTTGGAACGTAATCGGCACGGCTTTTTCCAGAATATCCTTCAAGATTTCCCTTCGCTCGCTCAGCCGCAACTCGTTCACCAACAACAGCATGTGCTCCTGGTGACCCATGTAACGGATCGTTTTGTAATTGAGTTGACGCACCCTGCCGTCAAGCGTTTCGCAAAGCGTGCCGAGACCGCCGCTCGTGTTGAACGCTTCATAGCGCACGCCGTCGAGTGAAAAATGTTCCAAGCCTTCGAGCGGCAAGGCGTCGATCCGCTGCGATTCGTGAATCGCCTCACAGGGATTGCAATATTCATTGATGAGCCCGTCGGTCGACCACGTGAGATTGTATTTCAACGCGCCGGTGGGAAATTGCGGCAACGCCCCCACCCGCATCCGCACCGAATCCAACTTGTCAAACGATTTTGTCAAATGATTGGCGACGATGGAAATAAAACCGGGAGCAAGGCCGCATTGCGGCATGAAGATTTGACCTTTGCCGGCCTTTTTGGAAATCGCGCGGACCGCGCGGGTGGTCTCCACGTCCTCGGTCAGATCGAAGTAACTCGCGCCGGCTTCCAGCGCCGTGGTGGCCACAGAGGGATTGTGAGCGAAGCTGAGGGCGGAAATCACCGAATCGCAGTCGCGCATCGCATCTGCGAGTTGTCGGCCGTTGCCTGCGTCGATTTGCTTGGTGTCCACAGTGACGCGGTCGGCGATGCGCTTTAAGGCATCGGCGTCGGCGTCGGCCACGGTGACTGTATAGTCTCCCGAATCGACTAAAAAGCGGGCAATCATGCGGCCAATCTTGCCGGCCCCCAACAACAAAACCCGATGCATAACCAACTCCGCGCTTGACCAAGGAATAGAATTAACTAACCCGTTGCAGTGATAATTCGTCGCAGTAGGACAAGATAACAGAAGTGCCGATTGGCCGAACAGATGAGTTGCGCCGCCGCGTGAAAGAGTTGCGCATAAACTGCGATTGCCTGCCGCTGGGCCTTCTGCTTCACTGGAATAAACTATCTTATAACGGGTCTTAAGCTGCCAATTCGAGAGGGCGAGCACATGTCGAGCAATACTTTGGATGCCTTGAGCGCGTTTACTTGGGAGCGGCAACCAACCGCCGCGGAACTGACGCGCCAATTGCTGGAAGCCTTCCTCGGCAAGAACGATGAGATCGCCAAATTGAGAGATCGTCTGCGCGACGAAACGGGCAACCGTCTTTTCGATTTCGTGGATGCGTTTTTTGTGCCTACGAATTGGTTTGCGGATTTGCCCGAGCAGTTGACGGCAACCGGTTTCATCCACGAAAACCATGCCGGCACCTGGACCCATCCCGAGGGCATCTTTCCCACGATCGTCATCGCCGACAGTGGCCTCGCGAAGCTGCTGTTCAAGGTTGAAAATGTCGATGACTTTGCCGAGCGCTATCCCCTTCCTCATGCCCAAGCTGAAGGAAAGCCTGGCTCAGCCTACCGCACATTGTCCGTCGCGGAAGAAAACGACACGGTGCTTGTCGCCGTCGAGCGGCACGGCTATCGCGGATTTCAGTATTCCGACGAATCGGCCGACGAGATTGCCGCCGTGGAAAAACACCGGATCGCATTTTGCGAACGCACGCGTCATCATAAAGACAGTGCTGCGGGGTTCGCTCACACGAAGATGTTGATCGAAGCAGCGGTGGCCGAGATCGGCGTCGATCGCGCGTGCGATCTGTTTTTCTTTGCCGAGCGCAAATATTGGCAGAGTCGAAATCACGCGGCCCGTGTGCAATTTGATCGGCAACAAGTACTCGGTCTCGGCTGGGCGAACCACGATCATCACACCTACCGGTCGAGCCGAGAGTGTTTTCATCTTCTGGTGGAAATGTTGGAACTCTTGGGCTTTCACTGCCGCGAGCGATTTTATGCGGGGATTGAGGCGGGCTGGGGGGCGCAAGTGCTGGAACAATCGCGAGCCGGTTTTGTCGTGTTTGCCGACGTCGATATGAGCCCCGAAGAAATCGCCGGCGACTTCGCGCATCTGGGTTTGCCGCCCAAGCCCGAGTTGGGTACCGTCGGTCTCTGGTGCGAATTGCACGGCGAGGCGTTTCTCGAAGCGGGCATGCACCACTTGGAAGGGCAGTTCGATTTCGACAAGGCGCGTGAGCAACTCGCCGCCGTGGGAGTGGATTCAATGGCCCCGTTCACAGATTTTCCCCATCTTCGCCAAGCGTTTACGCAGGGAGAAATTTGGCATGTCGATCCCGCACGGATCGACGCCGCCTTGGCCAGGGGGCAAATCACAACCGAGCAAGCCGACCAATTCCGTCGCGAAGGTGCCCTGGGTTCACACCTGGAAATCTTGGAACGCAACGATGGCTACAAAGGCTTCAACCAAACCGGCGTGAGCGATATTATCTCCCGCACTGATCCCCGGAAGTGGTAAGCGAATCGACTGGGCCTTTTGCCTTGATTTGAGCTTTAAACCCGATCTTTTCACTAGCCGTGACAGAAATGTAATAACATCGCTGAAATCTTGCCGGTTCTTGACTTTGAGTGGGCGGTGCTTTAGCATAAGCCGTAGTCGATGCACTTACCCGCATAATGCTGACAACGTCGCCTAATGCAAATTCTCTCTTAAACTAGCCTGACGATTAATTTCGTCTTCTTGCTGGTTGACTACGTCGACGTATTCCCGCTCATCAAGCGATGTCTTCCCAGATTCACGCTTGTTGCCAATCGTATGAATCGCGCGCCTCGCGAGAGAATTGCCCCAACTAAGGATTGCATCCGTGAATCGTCTGCAACTTTTCATAATCTCCAGCTTGGCACTCGTCGCGGCTTTCCTGAGCAATCTCGCGTCATCCGCTGCTGATGATATCGTGACCGATTGGAATGCGATCCTGCGAAACGTGATGCAAAGTGT
>JBGTEU010000188.1:0-6734 GCA_041747595.1 Bythopirellula sp. | reverse complement strand
ATAGTGTACATGCGAACACATTCAATGCAAGCGATTTTTTACAAGAAAAACGGCGGTGGAACACCGCCGGCTAACGGTTAGCCGGCATCGTCCCGATGCTGAGCATTTTCCTTCTTGGGCAAAGGGTCAGCCTTGGGTGCCAACCATCGTGTAGTTGAGCACCATGTACCCGATGTAGATCACGATCAGAAAAATGCCAAACGGGCGTTTCAGACGGTCGCCCGAAAGAAAAATGCCGATCCGAAACACGATCAAGATGAACAGCATCGCCGGAAAATGGATGCGAAAGAAATACGCCTCGGCGGCGAGACCCTCCGGGGTAACGGCGGCGGAGAGGCCTGCCACGAACAGCACGTTCAGGATGTCGGCCCCCACGATATTTCCGACGGCGAGATCACCGTGCCCTTTGAGCGATGCCGTCACGGCGGTCACCAATTCGGGAAGCGACGTGCCGAATGCCACCAAGGTGGCGGCGACAATGCCGGCTGGCACACCGATTTTGATGGCGGCAACTTCAATAGCCGGGATCAAAAAATGGCTCGAGGCAATCACTACAATAATTGCCACGAGAAGTTTCAAGATAACGAGACCCAAGGGCGCATTTGCGTCGGCTTCAAATTCTTGGAGTTCGGCTTCGACTTGCTGAGGTTTCAAAGCTTTCGCCCAGCGCACCGAGAGCCATAAATAAACCGCCAACAAGAAAACCAGCAAAAAGCCGGCCCACTGGGCAAGATTGCCACCCGTATAAAACGGGTTAAGCCCGTCAGTCGGCCAACATAATGCGACGAGCAGTACGCCGGAACCAAATTGGACCCAACCCTGTCGGTTGACGATATTTCGCGGCAACAGCGGCGGATCGATCAAACAGGCAATGCCGAGAATCAGACCCGTATCGCAAATAATCGACCCCACGGCATTTCCCAAGGCCAGTCCTGGTTGGCCTTGGAGCGCCGCCAGTACCGAAACCGCCGCCTCGGGCGAGGTGGTGCCTAGGCTAACAATGGTCGCTCCAATAACGACCTTGGGTAATCCTGATCGTTCGGAGAGCACGACGGCTTGGCCGACCAATTTGTCGGCGCTCATTGCCAAAATAGCAAGCAGGCCGACGATCGCGCCGGCCAAGAGCCAACCATTGAGATCGGTGAAAAATACGTGGAGGGTTTCTTCCATGGAGTTGCCAGCAAAAGTTTTCTAACTCGGCTCGAGTCAGGTGTGACGCATTGACGCGATCCCAGCCAGCCTGGGCGGCCGAAGTGCCTCTCAAAGGGTACTGATTATGCCAAAGCGGGCGAAGCGGTGATAGATGGTCGATTTCGCGCCATCAAGTATCGCCTAAGCGGAGCATCCCGAAAGAATCGTCGGCAACCCACATACCGAAACTTTCTGCATCCGGGGCCCTGGTAACCACGAATCACCTATCGAAGTGGCCGCTTCGAGAAGTCCCTTAAGAACTCACCTTAGCAGGAGGAATCCCATGCGTATCGCAACTTTGTTCGCCCTTGCCAGTTTGTTTGCACTCGTAACGAGCACCGCGAGTGCTTGTCCGCGGAGCAAGCAGATGGCTCAACATACTCACACAGGAAGGCCGGTCATTAAAATGGTTTCGCAAGTCGACACGGAGAAGAAGGACATCGTGGAAACGGCAATCTCAGCCGGCAGCTTCAAGACCTTAGTCGCCGCCGTGCAGGCGGCAGGGTTGGTCGAAACGCTCCAGGGCGACGGCCCCTTTACCGTGTTTGCGCCGACGGACGAAGCGTTTGCGAAAATTCCTCAAGATACTCTCGCATCGCTTTTGAAACCTGAAAACAAGGAGCAGTTGGTCGCGATTTTGACATATCACGTCGTCCCCGGCAAAGTGATGGCAGCCGACGTGGTGAAACTTACCAAGGCTAAGACCGTGCAGGGTCAGGAAGCGACGATCAAAGTTGCCGACGGCACGGTCATGGTTGACGGTGCGAACGTGGTGAAAACCGACATCGCATGTGAAAACGGTGTGATTCACGTGATTGACGCCGTAATCATGCCGGAGTAGTTTGAGTTGTGGGGAGGGTCGCCGCGTGCGACCCTCCCGATTTTCTCAGTGTTGGATAATGCGGGGCTCTCCTTGGACGCAGCGAGCATTCTTTCTCGCGTCGCAAATGGCGATCCTGCCGCGGTTGAGCATTGTTTGGCTCGCTACGGAGGATTGGTCTGGACGATTGCGCGAAGATTGAGCCCCACGCCATCCGACGCAGAGGATGCCGTGCAGGAGATATTCCTTCAACTGTGGCAACAAGCCCATCGGTTTGACCCCGCCTGCGGTGCGGAGGCAACGTTTGTCACTATGATCGCCAGACGTCGCCTGATCGACCGATTGCGAAAATCGCAGCGGCGCCCCACCCCAGCGTCATTGGACGCGGCGGTGAGTGAGCCACTCTCTCAGCCCACCGACTGGGCTCAAATCTGTGACGAAGTCGCGTTTGCTCGGCAGAAGATGCAGCTCCTCAAAACCGACGAGCGGCAGGTACTCACGCTTGCCTTGCAAGAAGATCTCACGCAGCCGGAAATTGCCGAGCGATTGGAAATGCCCCTCGGCACAGTGAAATCGCATGCGCGGCGGGGCCTGTTGCGGCTGCGAGAATTGATGGGCCTGAAGTCGACGGTAAGCAACGTCGGGGAGGGTCGAACATGAGCACCTCGCATTCCGATTACGACCGCTTGCTCGAATTGCTGGCCGATCGCGCGCTCTTTGGCCTGTCGCCGGACGAGCAGCGTGAATTAGAAAAACTGCTGACCTCGATGCCGGAAGTCGACGCCGAGGAGTTGGATCGCATAGCGGCGACGGCTCAACTGGCAACTTTGGAAGAACAAACCGAATTGCCTGCTGCAATTTCGCGGAAGATTCTAAGCCAAGGCCGGGCGAGGATTGCCCAAGCCGGCAAACAGACGCTTGCCCCGTCTGACCAACCGGCGACGCGACGCGAACTCTTTGCGTGGTTCGCCGTGGCGGCGACCCTCTTGGTGGCCACGTTCTTCGCCACTCAGGGCGTTCAACAAGAAGTTGCCGAGCTCTCGCCCGCGGAATTAAAAGCTGAACTTACCGGCGACGAAGGTGAGCTCACAAAGGTTGCGTGGGCAGCTGGCCCCGACGAAGCCGGCGAGAGCGCCCGTGGCGAAGTCGTGTGGAGCAACCAGCGTCAGCAAGGGGTGATGAGTTTCCGCGGCCTGCCGGCGAACGATCCGCAAGAATACCAATATCAGCTTTGGATTTTCGATACAGCGCAGGATGAAAAGTATCCCGTCGACGGGGGTGTGTTCGATATTCCCGCGGGGTCCGATGAGGTGCTCGTGCCCATCGACGCTCGCTTGCCGATTGTCGAGCCCACTTTGTTTGCGATCACTATTGAGAAACCGGGCGGGGTGGTGGTTTCCAGCCGCGAGCGGTTACCACTGTTGGCAAAGGTCGGGGAGTAAATCACTCGGACCGGCAGCCCAACCAACCCATCATGGCACTTCGTGTGTCAATCCCGTCGTACTGTTGGCCAGAAGATTTGCCTCGGGAGGGCATCGCGAAACATCCACGACGAATTCGCCGTCCAAATAGTTGCGGCCAACAAGCATCGCGAAATCCATGTGGGAACGATCGTTGAGCGAAACCAGCACTTCGCGCTCCACGCCGTCGAGAACAAGCGAAATCGGCACCAAGTAGCGCAATTCTTCTTGTTCAGACGTGCGAATCAACGCAACCTCGGCTATCTGACGCGTGACCCATTGTGACTGGCCACGGCGATTCACCAAGCGAAAGCGGATCTCCTTGCCCACATTATCGACCATGGTGGGAAACTCGTCTTCGATAATCCATTCGACAACATGCAAAGAGCAGCGCGTTGCACCCGTGTCGATCCGCGCTTGAAAAGTCAAACCGCTTTCTGGTTCGACGACTTGTGCCGTTGGTCCAATGAGTCGCAATGATTTCTCGCCGAGGGAAATCCGAGTGATATTCTGGTCAGCGTTGGAAGATTGTCCCTGAATGCCCTGTTGGTAGGCACCGAGGACACAACCGGCGAGTATCGCCAGCACGAAGGCAATTTTGGCGGGGATCATGGCAATCTCCGGAGCAAGTGTCGACGTCTTGCCACTTCATTCCGTGCGGCCACCACGAGGCGTGATGACCCTCAAGTCAATAAAATAATACGTGTCTAATGAAGGTATGTTTCCAACAATCTGTCGGGCAGCACTAAGTAGAATCATCGGAAATGGGCGTAAACCCCTGAAAATAAATCATTTGTGAAGTTCCCTCGGAGTTGAAGTTTTTCTTCGTATTGTGAGGAATAGGGAGAATTTTCGGCCAAGAAACAGGCTCTCGGAGAAGCCGACTAGTAGAGAGTCTTAGCGACTTCGCGATTTTCTTTCCGCACCAACTGCCCGCAGGCTGCGGCGATGTCGGCGCCGAGCGAATAGCGGATCGTCGTAGGAATACCAGCCTGCTTCAACACCGCGGCAAAGGCTTCTCGCTGCGTGCGTTCCGTGCCCACCAGATGCGGGGCATCGTCGATCGCGTTGTAAGGAATGAGATTCACATGCACGTTGAGTCCCGCGAGCCAAGCGACGAGTTCGTGAGCTTCGGTGAGCGAATCATTCATCGAGGCGAGCATGAGATACTCGATCATCACCGGCTTGGATTGCAACGCGTTGACATGCCGGAGCGTGGCATGCAGTTGATCGAGAGGGAACCGCTTGGCAAGCGGAATCAATTTTTCGCGTTGTTCCTGCCGCACGCTGTGCAGGCTGAGGGCCAGATTCACCTGCGGAAACCGCCGCACGCAGCGGAGCATCGCCTCGGGAATGCCGACCGTGGAAACGAGGATTTTCGCGGGCGAAAAATGAAAGGTTCGCGGCGCGGTCAAGAGTTCGAGGGCCGCGTAGAGATTTTCCTCATTATGAAACGGTTCGCCCATTCCCATGAACACGATGTTGCGAATGGCACGGCCCTCGGGGGCCAACAGCTGCCCGGCTTGCAAGACCTGATCGCAGATTTCCGCGGGAGAAAGATTCTGGGCGATGCCCATTTTGCCCGTCGCGCAGAATTCACACGCCGCCGCACAGCCGACCTGGCTAGAAACACAAAGCGTCGTGCGTCCCGTGGCGATTCTTAAGATCACCGACTCGATGAGCATGCCCGCGCTGGTGCGGAACAAGAGTTTCGTCGCCCCGTCGAGTTGCGAGTCGTGCCGTGAATCGAGCGTGAGTGGATGGAGCGCGATCTGATCCGATGCAAGAAACTCCACGAGCGCTCGTTCATCGCCATCGAAATGCTTAAAGACCGCGATTCGCAGCTTGCGCAGCTGCTGAGGCTCGATGTGCAACTCCCGCTGCAATCGGTCCAGTCCGGGGCTATCGTAGATGCTGATTTGGGACATGGGTTTTTTTACAGGAGGAAGCGGAGTGAGCAGAGACAATGAAAATCTGTCATTCCGAGGGAGGCTCGCCGACTGAGGAATCTGCTTTCATTGTTCTACCCAGATCCCTCGGTCGCTAAGGCTCCCTCGGAATGACAAAATTCTCCGCTTCCTCCTATCAGATCAAAACTGTTTTACTTAACTCACCGGGAACTTCCTGCACGTAGCGCGGCACCATATATCCTGGCAACCGTGCGCGGAGTTCAGCAACAATCTTTCGGCCTTCCTCCATCGGCACCTCAAAATGCGCCGCCCCCGCCACGCGGTCGAGCTGATGCAAATAGTACGGCACGACCCCCAATGCGACGAGCCGCTCACTAAGGGCCTGCTGTGCGGCGACCGTATCGTTCACCCCGCGCAACAGCACGGCTTGATTCAGGAGCATCACACCGCCGCGGCGAAGTTGATCGAGGGCGTTGGCGACGTCGTCGGCAAGTTCACGGGCATGATTGGCATGAATCACCATCACCGGGGTAAGCCGCGTGCCAGTGAGCCAACTGAGGAACTCGTCGGTCACTCTCGCCGGGACCACAATTGGCAAGCGGGTGTGAATTCTCATTCGTGTGACATGCGGAATTGCGGCGATTTTTTCCGCGAGCACCTTAAGCCGTGAATCAACGAGCATCAGCGGATCGCCACCGCTCAGGATAATCTCATGAATCGAATCGTCGTCGGCAATTGCAGAGAGTGCCGCGTCCCAGGCCGCCGTACTGTGCGGGGCCTCTTCGTAGGAAAAGTGCCGCCGAAAGCAATAACGACAGTGGACCGCACAGGCTCCGGTCGTGATTAAAAGCGCTCGGCCAGCGTACTTCTGCAAAACGCCCGGCCGTAAGGTGGCGGCGGAGTCTCCGACGGGATCGGCGGTGAATCCTGGCTCGACGTGACTCTCAGCGGCTCTCGGCAACACTTGCAGCAAAAGCGGGTCGTTGGGATCGCCGTGTCGAATACGTGCGAGGTAGCTCGGCGGGACGAACACAGGAAAGTCCCCTGCCCCAGCCAACCCTGGACGAGCGAGCTCGGTGGGTAACCCCAAACGTCGACAGAGCTCGATGGCATCGCGCACGGCCAGCCGAATTTCGGCCTGCCACGTGGACTCGGCGGCAGGGACTAAAACGGGGCGGACAGATCGATCTGCAGGAGCTAGAATGGCCATTTTACTCACTATGGCTTGGCCGGCGTCTACCGACTGCGGCTAGCAAAACTTTACGACAAACCATTAAAATACCTCGCAGCTAGACAGGAAGATACCGTGCCCACGTACAATACCAACGAATTCCGCAAAGGACTCAAGATCCA
>JBGTEU010000187.1:0-4616 GCA_041747595.1 Bythopirellula sp. | reverse complement strand
ATCAGTTATTTTTACATTTGTTAATTCTTTGCCGGGAGTTGCCTTTCCAATGGGCTTCTCAAACTCTGTTACCTCTGCTTCCTCCTGTTCGTCTACTTAATGATTTGTGAAAATCCGCTTAATCAGCGTTTATCCGTGTTCTGTCTAAATTTTTCTTAAATCAAAGTGTCACCACCAACAGCATCGCCAGCCATGCGGGGAGGAACAGGATCGACGCCCTCAACAGCAATCTGGCGGAGGCCGTGTCGCGGAACATCGCAAATCGAATCGCCAGCGCCGTTTGAACCGCGCCCAGAGCGAACGTCCACGTGAGATACAACAGCGGACTGCCACCCGTGGGGACCACGGCGGGGATCAAACTCACCGGCACCAATGCCGCCGCGCCGAGCACCGCTTGGGCACCGGCCCGCATCCCCGTGGGATCGACCACCGTGAGCATTTTCTGCCCCGCGGCGGCGTAGTCGTGGCGATACAGCCAGGCGATCGCCATGAAGTGGGGGAACTGCCACAAAAACAGCACGGCCACCAGCGACCACGCGGTTAAATTGAGCGGCGCTCCCGTCGCGGTCCAACCCATCAGGATGGGAATCGCGCCGGCAACGGCACCCACCGTGGTATTGAACGAGCTCCGCGTCTTGAGTGGGGTGTAAATCGGCACGTAGAGAATCCAACTTGCCAAGCCCAATGCAGCGGTGAGTACATTCACCTGCCAAACAAGCAGACTCGTGCCAACGATCAAGCAGACCGCCGACAAGATCGCTGCCTCGCCGCTCGTGATGCGACCTGTGGGAAGAGGCCGATTCGCCGTACGCGGCATGCGGGCGTCGCTCACGCGTTCCCACCATTGATTGGCCATGCTCGCACTCGCCGCGACCAAGCCCGTGCCGGCGAGGGCATACAGCAGCACACCCATGTCCAGCGCATGGGGAGCGGCAAGGCATGCCGCGGCGCTCGCGACAATCAACTCTAACAGCACGATACGCGGCTTGGTGAGTTCCAAATAGTCGGCAAGCCGGGCGAAAACCACACTGGCTGGGCGTTCAACAGCGATGGCGGAGGGAGAGCTCATTGAACCGCCTCCATCCGCACGTTGGCTGCGCTCAAACGGGGCACGCCGACGCGCAGTTGCCGGGCCACGCGAATTGCAATCGCCAGCGCGGTCACCAATATGAGTGAGCCGACGGCGACGTGGCTGGTGACGATTCCCGCTTGATGGGCGTTGTCGGCCGTGTTCACGAATCGCGGATCACCCACAATCGCGGCGGCCCAGCGCGGCAGCCCATATTTGACCATCCAAGTCGAAGCTCCCAGCAAGATTTGCACGCCAACAAGCGCTGCCAACGCCACGCTGCGGCCCTTTTCGAGAGAACCGCGAAAGGCTTGCCACGCAAGCATTCCCACGTACACCGTAATCGCCAACGCGAGCAAGATGTGAAAATAAACGGCGGCCTGGAAAATCACAGCCGCGGAATCGCCGATCAGGTGCGGGCTGTGCCGAACGAGGGCCCCGGCAACGAGTTGCAGATAAGCCAGCGCCGTTATGATGATGGCCAGCCGTAGGAATTTCTTGTTGCCGGGAGTCTGCACAACTGGGGTAACTCGTTGCCACCACTGCGATGTGACTACCACCATTCCGACGCAGAGCGCGAAAAAAGCGGGGCCGGTGCAACCGTGAATCAATGCCAGTGTGCGCTCGTCGAATATCACCCGCATCCCGCCGAGCGCGCCCTGCAAAATCACCCCCGCGAGGATTGCCCAACTATATTTGCGGACCCAACTCCGCGACTCGCATGCGTAACAGACCGCCACGAGGGCAATCGCCAAAAACCCGGCAGCGGCTCCGAGCAGGCGATGCCCGTGCTCGACGAACTTATCGCCTTCGGAACTCAACCAAGGGTAGAACAGCATGAAATGACCGTCGGAGGTAAGCCAATCGCGAAAGGCCATCCCTGCACCGGTCGTCGTGACCAGGCCCCCCACCCAAATCAAGGGAAACGTCGCGCATGCCAATAGCCAAGCCCAGCGATGGGGCCAACGAGACGAAGTGCTCGGGCTAGTGGACGACACGTTCATAGGGATCAATGGGCTGGTGGTGGCTGAACCGCGGCACCCTCTTTGGGAGGTTGCGTTTGCGGGTAGTAATCTTCTTCCACTTCAGGGGAGCCATATTCATACGGCCCGCGATAAATGATCGGTTGGAAATCGAAATTGCCGTGTCCGGGGGGACTCGGTGCTTGCCATTCCAGGCCGTTGGAGTGCCACGGATTGCGACCCGCGCGAGGGCCGAAGAACATGCTGCCGAAGAAATTGATGACGAAAATAATCTGCCCCCCGACCATGATGAACGCGCACCAACTGATGAACACGTTAAGCGGCAGCAGGTTCTTGAACGTCTCGTAGTGGTAGGGATCGGCCAAGCGGCGCGGGAAGCCCTGCATGCCGAGAATATGCATCGGATAGAACACACAATTCATCAGGACGAACGTCAGCGTGAAATGCACCTTGCCCCACGAGTCGTTCATCATGCGGCCGAACATCTTGGGGAACCAAGAATAGAGTCCCCCGAAGACGGCCCTGGCCGTGCCGCAGACGAGCACATAGTGGAAGTGGGCCACGATGAAGTAGGTATCGTGAATGAAAATATCGACCGGCGTGGCGGCCATGAAAATGCCGGAGAGGCCGCCGATGATGAACATCGAGACGAACGAGATGGCAAACAACATCGGGGTGGTGTATTGAATCTTGCCACCCCAAAGCGTGCCGAGCCAGTTGAACGTCTTGATCGCACTGGGGAGCGCGATCATCATCGTCGACACCATAAAAGTCATGCCAAGCATGGGGTTCATCCCCGAGACAAACATGTGATGCCCCCACACGATGAATCCCAATCCGGCGATTCCCGAGATGGAATAAACCATCGGCTTGTAGCCGAAGAGTGGTTTACGGGCGAACGTGCTGATGATGTCGGAGACCATGCCCATCGCCGGCAAAATCATGATGTACACGGCGGGATGGCTGTAGAACCAGAACAAATGCTGCCACAACAACGGTTGACCGCCACCGGTGGCCATGAGCGAATTATTGGCAGACGCACCTTCGGCAAGGAAAAAGCCCGTGCCGACCATCCGGTCGGAGAGCTGCATGAAACCCGCCGCGGTAAGCACGGGTAACGCAAAGGCCTGCAGAATCGCCGTGATAAACATGCCCCAAATGGTCATCGGCAAGCGGAACATCGTCATGCCAGGGGCTCGCATCTGGATAATGGTCGTCATGTAGTTGATCGACCCCATCATCGACGAGATGCCGACAAACGTAACCCCCAGTAACCACAATGTCTGCCCGGTCATACTGCCGGGCGCAGCTTCATTAATTACCGACAAGGGGGGATACGAGGTCCACCCGCCTTGGGCGGCACCTCCTTCCACGAAAAAGCTTGCACCGATGAAAAAGAACGCCGGCCACATGAACCAGTAACTCAGCATGTTGAGGACGGGAACCGCCATGTCGTCGGCTCCGATCATCAGCGGAATCAGAAAATTGCCGAACGCCCCCGCAAGCACGGGGATGATGACAAAAAAGATCATCACCGTGGCGTGCATGGTGACGAGCATCGTGTAATTTTCGGGGGCGATTTGGCCCCCTTCGCTCGCGGCGAGCAGGTTGCCGAGGATCGGCATGGGCCGCCAGGGGTACGCCAACTGCCAACGGATCCCCAGTGCCAACAATCCGCCGACGATAAACCAAAGCAGCGTGCTAAACAGAAACTGCAAGCCGATGATCTTGTGATCGAGCGAGAAAACATACGTCTTCAAAAAGCTGCCCGTATGGGCATGTTCCTTTTCGCCGACGCTTTCAACGGTAACGCTACTCATGAGAAAAACTTTCCAATCGCTGAGCTATGAAGAGGATGGGTGATTTGATTGACGTTCATCCCTCAGCATTCATCGCTCATCACTTATTCTTCACTCTCGGGAACCACAACTCGCATCGTGTTTTGTTCTTGGCTCATCTCCGCCAATTTCGCCTCGTATTCTTTACGCGGCAGAAAATAGACGCGGCCCTTCATCTTGTAGTGCCCCCAGCCGCACAACTCGGCGCACACGATGTCGAATCCGCCGGTTTTCTTGCCTTTGAACCACATCTGTTGTTCCATGCCCGGGACCACGTCCTGCTTCAACCGCAAGTTTGGCAGAAAGAAACTGTGCAGCACGTCGGCGCTGGTGATTCTTAGAAGTATTTCTTCATTCACTGGTAAATAGAGTTTACCGTCGGTGCGAACGATGTCGTCTTCGGTGTACAACTCGCCGTCGGGACCCGGATAGCGGTAGTCCCAGTTGAATTGCCGACCGGTCACCTCTGCCGTTACGGGAATGTTGGGCGGCTGCATCTTAGCCGCGGCCCACGCTTCCATTTGATAGATCGCGATGAACAGCAGCGTCACCGCGGGCAAAATCGTCCACACGAGTTCCAGCGCGTGACTGCCGTGCGAAAACTTCACCGGCTCCTGATTCGAGCGGGCATCGTACTTCCAGGAAAAATAGAACAGCACCATCTCAGTGACGATAAATACCGCACCGGTCAGGTAGAGAATAAACATGAACAGGCTGTCGATCGTT
>JBGTEU010000186.1:0-3939 GCA_041747595.1 Bythopirellula sp. | reverse complement strand
GGATTTGCCCAAGCGCGTACAAAAAGAGGCCCTAGTCACCAAGGAATACTCAGATCTCTATCTCCCCGAAGTTGAGCGCCGCACCATCGCCGAGGCCCTACGGCGCACCAATTCTTGCAAAGCAGCCGCGAGCCGACTCCTGGGAATCAACATTCAGCGGCTCAATCGGCGGATCGAACGGCTCAAAATCCGCATGGACTAGTCTCTTTTCTCGCCAGTTCATTTTGAACATGCCGGGTTAAAATAACCTGCCTCGTTCTAACCCCTGTCACTGTTAGCGTTTGTCTTGGGAAGTACTCCTTCCGGGCCAGCGCAAAATAACCGGGTATGCAGATTCTGCGAAAGCGCTGCACGTTCCTCGCAATGAACCTAACGCCTTGGCTGGCCCTCTCTTCCGTCGCCGCTTTCTCCATATCTGCGATCTCGGCACGCGCTTCGCTTTAGAGTCCCTCAGATCTCTAGTCGCTCAGTTCCCTAGTCGATTCACACGGTTGCGAATCGCGTTACTCACGCTCACCGTCTTACTCACGCTCCCTGAAGGAGAAATATATGCAACACCCAATTCAACCAACTTTGTTGTTGATCGGCGTCACAGAACTACCGACGCCCACGTCGACACTCGATCTCTATGCCGGTAACACGATCCGCGAGACGATGGCCACGCTACGTTTGATTAATTTCGACCTGCTCTTGGTGGGGCTCGAAAATCAGGACCTGGATGTATGGAATCTGATGAGCCGGGTCCTCTCCGCCTGGCCGAGTCAGAAATGGATTTTTGCCGGAGAGGGCGTCACACCCCGCGACGAAGTGCAGGCGCGTTCGCTGGGCGCGTTAATGGTTCTTAACCAGATACCGAACGAAACATGGCTGGCTGACTATATCGCCACCCTGCGGCACAGAGGCCTGAGAAGGTCCTTCGAAACACCGGTTCCCGCCGACGTATTTGCAACAAGTCCAAATTTTGCATCTGTCACCCTTTGACCCCGTTCTCTTACTCGCACCACCACGAAAGGAGCGACTAATGACCCGCAAACTCTCACAACGAACTTCTCCACGGCTCTGGAACGCGCTCGCGCCAGAACAATTGCTGCTTCTTTCGATCTTGGATCGTGGCGGTTTGAAGCATTTGATCAACGCCGAGTTGGATCGCCGCGCGGCTCGGCGATCGCGGCCGGTATTCACTAGGCTGCCGACCAGCTCACTCCAACCCGCGGCCTAATCATTGGAGCGCCGGAAACAAATCACCACCTCTTCCAGATATCACTATTGCAATCTTAAGGAGATTAACCATGCCCAACTATTCCTTGTCTTACGACGACGCGATTTCTGCTTCCTATGAGAATTTGCCCCGCTATGAAAAACGGAGTCGCCCCGTGCGATGCTCGTTCGTCCCCAGCGTCCGACGAGCCGTCTGCCGCTCTCTCCGTCCAAAGCATCCGGCAAGCAGTCCCAAGCGGCGTGCCGCCTGAACAAATCATGGCCTTGTACTAAATGACGCTAGGCCGACGACGAATCGCGGCAGAGCCATCCAAGGAGACTTCAATCCAATGCAAGCTTGAATGAGATGCTTTAGCACCCAGGCATCTTGATTTTCAAAGTTCGAAAGCGGTGTATTAATTTTCTACTTTCTTATTACCACATAGATGAGAGTCTTCGCACCACGAACGACCCTCCTCGAAGGAGAACGCTAATGTCTAATTTCAAGTTTACTATTCTAACTGCGATTGCCGTTGGGTTGATCGCTGCTACCACGGCGCAAGCTGGCAACACTGACTTCGAAGGATTCACCGTTGATACCAGCGTTCATAATCAGGGAGGATGGACCGTTGCAGACTCTTTTGGTAACGCAGTGTTGGGTGGTGGATGGCCGTCAGGAACTGCGTACGACCAGGAGGTCGTCGACGATGGCACGGGCAACACGGTTTGGAGATTCTCAAATGCAGTTACTACAACCCAATTGAGCAATCAGCCCAATGCCACTCAGGCTCCCCTTATTGCAGGTGAAACGGGTGCCAATCTTTACAACGATTATGGCCCTAACCATGTAACACCTTTCAACCCTCCACAGGCCAATGGCGTCGCGGCCAGCAAATACTTCCATGTTGGTTGGGACTTCAAGTCAGCCACTGGCGCTGCTCAAACGGGACTGGCGATCAACGTCTCTCCAGCGGGCTCTCAAAGCACTTTACGCAATTCCTATCTGCGGATGGAGGACACTGGTTCGGGGTTTGACTTGCAGTTTCTCGATACCACTGGCACGACTTTCCCCACTCCAACGGTCATCGCTTCGGGACTTAACTACTCCGATTGGCACTCTGTTGATATGTACGTCGAGTTCGTCGATGGGATTGGCCCCGGTGCTCCTGGAAGTGAATCTGGCAACGATATTGTCAAAGTCTTCCTGGATGGTTCATTGATCCACACGGGTACGACTTGGGAGTCTTACTTTTATAACGTCGCCGACTCTGGACCGAGCGGTGTGCCCCGTGCGGTCAACACGGCCGTCTTCTACGCCCGTGGCTCTATGGGGGCTGCCGTTCCTAGCACCAATGGCTTTGGGTTGTTCATTGACAATGTCGTTGTAAGCAACGCAGTAGCCATCCCCGAACCGGCCAGCTTCGCCCTCATCGGCTTGGCTTCGGTTGGCCTGACGTTGTTCCGCCCACGTCGCAAGTAATCGCCCTCGTTCATCCACGCTGGTCAACCAATATGGCCAGCCTGGAACACTTTCATCCACATACTTCACAGCACTTGGGCCGACCAGCTCGTGGTCGCCCCCCTATAAAGGAAATTGAACATGTCTATCAAAAAGAATCTGTTGACTTTGGCTTTTGTTGTCGCCGTTTCAGTCTTAGGTCATGCACATGCTGCCCCTCCTTACTTTGAAGGTTTTGAAGATCCCGCTTGGACTCCAGGCACTCCTACTTGGACGAACTTTTCGGGAGGTAGCATTCAGCGCGTACCATCGGGAGGAGGGATCGCCGGCGTACCGTCCGCTAGTGGAGTTGCCCACGCTGAAATCTACGATTTGCAGCCGGGACTCGACGTCTTTAACAATCCCACGATTGGACGTAACAGCCCTTATACGCAGTTTGGTGGTTATAGCAGTTCGTTTGGAAATGGTTATCGCGCTTCTTTGGACATTTATCTCGACCCTTCGTGGGCCGATGGCCAGGGATTTGATTACTCGGTCGCATCCAACAATCAATCGGGAGCGCACTTAAGAGATTTCATGTTCCACGTTGGTGTCAATAATGGTGACTTACTGGTCAATGGTTCAAACAATACCGACGGCAATTTTAACGCCTTCAAGCTTACAAGTGGTGCCAACTACAGCGTTCTTTCCCCTGGTTGGTACACCTTCCAGCAAGAATTCTATGACAATGGCGGTAATCTCGCGGTCGACTTGATCTTGAAAGACGATCTTGGCACGACGTTGTACACCAAGACGCTTACGACCGCCGACAATATTGCGTCAACTGTTGGCGGCAATCGCTATGGCTGGCTGACATACAACAACATCTCCGGCTTGGCAATTGATAATTCCAGCCTGAGTGCCATCCCCGAACCAGCCAGCTTCGCCCTCATCGGTCTCGCTTCGGTGGGCCTGCTCGCCGCACGGCCTCGACGCGTGTAGTGCTCCCACGGAGGTTCGCTCCCCGGTCGCAGTAGGCGGCCGGGGGGCGGAAATAGACAACCTTATTACACCACGTTATTTCACGAATTCATTTAATAACTTTTCTCTAGGAGAAACGCTAATGTCCAAAAACTTCCATGCCCTGACCTCCTTGTTGATGCTCGCCATCACCATCGTCAGCACGACCTCAGTCAACGCCGCTTTCACATCGTTTGTTATCCGTGAAAGCAACATTGGCAGCATCGCCCCCGATATTCTGCTCAACAACGATTATGTGCCAGGTGCGACGGAGTTTGTTATAG
>JBGTEU010000185.1:0-3366 GCA_041747595.1 Bythopirellula sp. | reverse complement strand
GGATGGACCACCTTGGCAAAAATCTCGAGGCTCGCCCGGTCGATGTGAATGAACGAATCGAGACGGACAGCCACATAATTGCGGCCGTCATGTTCGACAAGTGATCCGCTCCGCAACATCAACACGCATTGCGCCCTTACGGGTTTTGCGAAGGGTTTGCCTTCGTAACCCCCTTCGGCGAACATCACGATCCGATTTTGTGCGTGGTCTTCGCACGTTTGCTCCACGATTGTCAGCTTGCCCGTGGTTCCGGCACCATCGGCCATGCGAAACGATTTTTCATCGATCCGTTCAAGGCTGACTTGCGTAATTTTTAATTCTCGCCAAATCTCGACGAGCACTTCGGGATTCTGGGCCAAGAACGTGAACATCGCAGGATCGCAGTCGACCACTTGAGTCGGCAACCGGCGAAACACGCTCACGTCGTCGAGAACGGCGCGGACAGCCGAGCGATATTCAGGGTCAATCCGCATGAACGGGATCGCAGCGGCCGCTTCGGCCTGCGCTTGGGCAGATGTGCTGGATTCAAGCGAATTTTCCGCGGCATGGATAAAACTACCCATGGAAAGCGAACAACCGAGTAATAGCAGAGCGGCAAAAGCGCTCTTTGTGCGCAGACAGCGATACATGCAATTCCCCCCTTACCCTTCCCGCAACGCTTGTGAAGATTTGCGGGTCGTAGAACTTATTCGGCAAAGCACGGGAGACATCCGCAACAAAAGCTGCCTGATTCCGCGAGTGCTATCACGTACACTCGGCGGCTGATCTTGCCGCCTAACGGGCAATTCACAACAATCGCGGCCTCTGTTCATCAATTTGCGAGCTAGCGGCGACATGGAAGCCACCAAATCTCAGTTCGGTTTATTTACCGTTCGACTGACAATCGTCGCCGGGTTGGCACTTGGCATGCTGGCAGCGGCATATTTCTTTTGGCCAACTGTCACTGCCTGGCAGCAACGAAATCTGGCCGTTCGACTCGTCGAAAGACTCAAGGCCGAGGAGTTGCCAGCGAGTCGCACGACCCTTCGACAGATTGCGAGCCTGGGCAATCCGGCGATTGAAGCCCTCGTCATCGCGACCACCGCCGAACGAGCAGACGTCGCGCTCGTGGCCCGAGAGATTGTTGATGAAAAATTGGCTGGATGGAAAATCCGTGCTGGCGCCGAAGAAACATACTCTCTCGTTGAACCAGTCGGTTTGCTGGCCCATGCGCTGGCATCGCATGTGAGTGAGCTCGGACCGCTGGGACAACAATGGGCGTGCGAATTGTCGTTGGAACTCGTCGAGCTCGCCACTGAACTTCCCCCCGCCGATGCCGTTTCACTCCTGGCGGATTGCAGCAAGATCATGGAAACGGTACCCGCCTTTGGTCCACGAATGCGAACGGCCTCGCGCAGGAACCTGCCGAACTCCTTTGAATCAGCCGTGTTGTCGTCGCCGGACGTGAACTTGCCCCCCTTCTCAATAGAAACTGCGCTGAACAGTCCACGGGAAGTCGTTTCGCAGGAGCGGACACCAGAAATCGAGGAAACGTCGCCCAAGCTGGCATCCGTGGAAATTGCCGAAGCCACGCAATTGCCGGCGGGAACGATTTGGGTTCCCGATTGGTCGCAACAATCTCCCACGACAACTCCCCCCAGCGAGATCGCAGCTCATCCAGCCATTGAAAAATCGATTTCAACGGCCCCGCCGGTTGATAATATTCCTTCGCCCGACGAAATGGCTGCACAGTTCGAAAAGCTGAAATCACAAGACACGCGTACCCTGCTCGTTATGCTCGCAATCGCGGATCGTTACACCGCTGGGGTGATTCGTGGCGTGCTCAAGGAACGCGGCCTCGCGCCGGAAGAGTTGTCTTTGGCAGCGCGGCTTGTTGCCCCCGAGTCGACGGATCGGCTGCAACTGGTGGACGACCTGAAAATCTTGCCGGCGCGGACGGCACGGCGATGGTTGCGAGAACTGCTCTCCGACGGCGACGCCGAAGTACGGCTCAAAGCCCTCACCGCGTTTGCGACGACAAATGACCCCGAGCTTGTGGGAATCGCCCGCGACATCGCCGTGCGAGATAGCGACCCCCGCGTCGCGGAGCTCGCTTCGCGAATTCTACGAAGTGGTGCAGGTTTCTAGCCTGTGAAGTGGCGCAGGCTTCCAGCCTGTGAAGTAACACGGGTTCCGATAGTCTGCCGTTAAGTGTTGCCGTTTCATTTCACCATTCTCTGTTTTGAAGAAATCGAAATCGTCACTTAGTTCGACGTTTGCACTTTTTAACCACGAATCTAACGAATCCCACGAATTTCGAGTCTTCCGAGTATTATTCGTGTAGATTCGTATCATTCGTGGTTTCCTAAAACTACGTGTTTATTGTCGAGATTAACCTTCCCTCTCTGCTGAACTGCTTGGCCTGTTTGCCTTGTTTGCCTTGTTGGCACTGTCCACAAAACTGTTAAGACCCGCGAACCCCCTTCCGAGATTGTAGCCGGTTGATAATTTGAGGGCATGACACTGATCGACCAGCTCATTGCCAAGGCCGCCGCCAAACGAGACGCTTCGATTCTCCTAATCGAGCAGGATTACGAATCGACAGTGCGCCGAATCAGGACTCTAGGGAAGAAACTGGAGCCCTCCAAACCCAAGCGGCTCGGCGTGCGAGAGATTAAGGCCGTTCGCTCCGGCACTCCCTTTCGCCGTCTCAACTCCGTACAGGCCGCCCATGCCGTTCTGAGCGAAGGCAAGCCCATGACGCTGGTGGAATTGGTTGTGGCACTCCAGAGCCGTGGCTGTCGGCGTGGCCACAATCCCCACCGGGTACTGCGGACCTTGCGGGAGTGCTTTCGCTACCACCGGGACAAGTTTGTGCAGGATGCGGAGGGGCGGTGGTCAATCTCCTAAGATGACCTTAGTAGGACTGTCATCTTGCTGCAATTGTTGAATGGCAGCAATGTACATCGGCATAGTGACGGGAGGTAATCCCATCGACACCGTAGTTGTTTGTACTTGAGAGCGAATATACGGCCACAGCATATGTGTGCCGAGAGCGGCAATCTCCTGCCCGTGCTCCTCAACCAGCTCGATCGGATTGGACACATCTTTCATCACGTAAAGCGCTTGGTATTGCAAAGCTAGATTTAGAATTGACTCGTCTGGGTTCGGATTTTCAAAAGATTCCTTGCTTGGCCTTCCAACTAGCGTTACGCCAGCATTGACGTGGATATGCTGGAGGTCACTGGCCACAGCAACAGATACTTCGGTCGTAATCATAGCCTTAACCGGCACCGCCCCGCCTTTGATTTCAACGGCTGTATTCAAGGAAATCAGGCGAATTCCGGCTAAGCGGAGATTCTCGACGAACCCCACTTTTGATGGGAT
>JBGTEU010000184.1:0-9176 GCA_041747595.1 Bythopirellula sp. | reverse complement strand
AGAATATTCTCTGGGGCAATTCTCTGTGGCCTCGACGTGCCGCTTAGCTCGCCGAGAGGTGTTAATAAAGCGGGGATAAGGGGATAGCGCAGGCACGGGAAGCCCCAGTACCCCCAACGGGAGGGTTGAAATACAAACTCTCCCCTATTGCGGCAAGTCCGCTTCATGGAAAAGAGCCACAACGAGGAACGCCACTGACTGTCTGCTAGCATAGGGCGAAGTTATTCTAGGTTCGCCCGACAATGACCTTGTTGGCCATACATGCGCTGGATACACTCCGCCGCGCGTGAGGCTGAAACCCCGTACCGTCGGCCCCCACGACGGCTCAGCTCCCCATCGACGCTTTCTGTCCTGCCGTTTAATGAATTGCGACAATACAGCCACGAAGCGACCTGCTCGTATGGCAATGATTGAGTCCTCCTCAGCTCTCCCAACGACTTTCGCTGCGCTGCGTGGGTTACCATCAATTCGCATTGCCCGCAAGGGAGTGACTGCGCTCGGAATTAAGCTTGTTGGCGCGGCCTTGGCATTGGCATTGCAAGTGTGTCTGGCGCGATCACTTGGACACGCCGGCTATGGTGAATATGCCTACGTGATCGCGTGGCTCCAACTGATGCTCATTTTTGCTCACGGAGGCTTTGCCACGGCTGCCTTGCGGTATGTTGCAGAGTATCGCGCTCGCTGCCAACCAGCGCTGGCTCGGGGATTCGTGAAATTCAGCTCTCAGATCGCGCTGCTGGAATCGATCGTCTTGGCACTGCTCATGGCAGGATGCGCAGCGGCGCTACATCGCTCCGGTTCCACAGGCCCGTTGCGAAACCTTTTGATCGCAAGCGCCGTCCTGCCCGTTCTTTCGCAGCTCACACTTGGCGCAGCCATCGTTCGCGGACTGGGCCATGTAATTCCCAGTATGCTTGTCGGTCTGGCACAACCGCTGCTGCTACTTGGTGCATTGCTATCATCGGTCCATTTGTTTCGAATTCACATCTCGTCGAGCGAGGCACTGCTGCTTTACCTTTGCGCGACAGTCGGCGCGCTTGGCATGGTCGTAGTTTTGCAAGGACGTTTTGAACGGGACCTGGGAGAAGCTTCAGAGCAGACATTTTATACACGTGAATGGCTGTGCACTGCGACACAGATGATGTTTGCCTCGGGTTTGATTTACATTCAAGGGCGGACCGGTGTCATCATCTCTGGCCTGCTGCTGGACGCTGGCGAGGCGGGCACATATGCCGCGATGGAGCGCTTGGCCGATGTCGCACTTCTCGGTTTGACTTCGGTAAACCTGCTGGTTGCCCCCAAGTTTGCCGCCCTTCACGCGCAGCAGCGGTTGGTCGAACTTCAGCGATACGCTCGCTTGGCAGCGTGGGGCGCATGTGCCTTCATGCTGGCTGCCGTCCTCCCACTCGTTTTATTCGGCAAGCCGATCTTGCGCTGCTTTGGTGACGAGTTTGTATCAGGATATCCGGTCTTGCTGGTGCTACTTGGCGGGGTCGTGGTGAATGCGATGTGTGGATCGGTCGGCCTGATATTGAGCATGACCGGGCACCAACGAGATACCATCATCGTTGCGTTCTCCGGCTTATGTCTGAACTTGACGCTTTCTCTGCTCTTGATTCCGAAATATGGGATTATGGGAACGGCCGTAGCCAATGCGGTGGCGATTGCCGCATGGAATGTCTCAATGCTGCTCATTGTTCGATGGCGACTTGGGATATGGACTTGTATTGGAGTGTCAAATAGGCCCATCAGAGAACCATGGAATCGATAATTCACACAGAATGATTAGTTGACCGTTTCACTAGGGACTGCTTATATGGGTGCCGAATCTACGCATGACAACGCTGCTGTGTCGTGTAATCAAACTACCCGCAAACCAGACTTTTTCATCATCGGCGCTCCGAAGGCGGGCACGACATCACTGTACACTTACCTTGTCGCGCACCCGCAGATTTTCATGTCACGAGTTAAGGAGCCTATGTTCTTTTGTTCCGACTTTCCAGCGTTACGCGAAAAAGCATCATTGATCGACGACACAACGAAGTATCTCAAGCTGTTTGCACGAGCTACGGACCGTCACCGCGTTTGCGGCGAGGCGTCGTCGCTTTATCTGTTCTCAAAGGTTGCCATCCCGGAACTCCTCGAATTCAACCCGAATGCCCGCATCATCGTGATGCTGCGCAATCCGGTGGACTTGGTTCATTCATTCCACTCACAGCTTGTGTTCGGCTTGCATGAATCGGTCACCGACTTCGAACAGGCTTGGCGACTACAGGAAGCCCGTGCGCAGGGACAATCCATTCCGAAGGATTGTCTGGAGAGAGCCGTCTTGCAGTATCAACAAGTCGG
Source organism: Bythopirellula sp. (assembly GCA_041747595.1). GTDB lineage: Bacteria > Planctomycetota > Planctomycetia > Pirellulales > Lacipirellulaceae > Bythopirellula. Next base: position 6,827 of record JBGTEU010000184.1, on the reverse strand, counting down.
AATGTTGGGAAATCAAATGTCAAGACTTTTGGCGCACGTCTGCCGAAGCCATGTCAAAGTCCTCTTATTCGACGATTTAATCACACACCCGCGTCGTCTGTATGAGGACGTGCTTTCCTTTCTCAATGTGCCCAGTGATCACCGATCACAGTTCCCAAAGGAGAATGCCAATAAAGCACGCCGAAGTCAACTTTTAACCCGAATGCTGCGGAACCCCCCCTTTCCGCTGAACGTCCTACGACATCGTTACCTTCAGTACGTGGGGGCAGACACGTGGCCCGTCCGCGCCGTTGCACGCCTGAACAGAAAGCCAATGGAGCGATCTCAGCTTTCTAAGAAACTGAGGTGTGAACTGGCGGACATATTCCACGACGACATACGATTACTTGAAGGCTTGATTGGTCGGGATTTGTCCGACTGGGTACCCGCCCGGAGACGGCCTGTGTGTGAACTAACGCGCAGGGCAGGCTGACGCTCGTGACTTTTAAGCGCTAACTAAATCATTTTGGCTTCTAGTCTTCCTGTGGATTTCGTCGTGTGACGGCGAACTCGTAGAAGGCTTCCGTGCCTTTGCTGAAATCATGACTCATATATTAACTAACGTACGATCGTCACCCAGGCGCTTGGTTTCCAACACCAATACCGCATGCAATCAACGATTGCCATCCGAGACCACCCTTGTTGTACCTCCGATCTTTGCTTTAGTGCTCGGCATTTTGTTGCCTCTCAACACGTTGACGAACGTCAGTGACGAGATGTACCACTTGGGCCGACTTGCAATTGGCTTGACGCTGTCCGTTCCTCTCGTACTACTTGTGGCTCGACTTGGATTACGCAAGCGAATTGGGCGACTGGCTTTCAGCTTTATCGCTTGTTTTGCAGTGTTGCTACTGTTGTACTATCCACGTGGAGGCGATAGCGGCCGCGAATGGGTTCCTTTCGTGCAGGTCGCCTTGGTGGCCGGGTTCTTCGGGGGCTGCGCAGCGTGCGCGTGGGCGACTCGGTCTCTAATAGTACTTGGATGGATTTCTCGAATCTGGTTGTTCGTGTCGCTTGTGGCATGGATTTGGCATTGGTGTCCGATCCCTTACGCGGCGTGGTATGAGAATCCGAACGCGAACGGAGCGATACTGGCGTACGTGCTGGTGCTTTCCGTATTTGCACTGCGACCCAGCACTGCGTTCATCGATGGCCTTGTGGTTGCAGCTTGGATGGTCGCTACTTCCGTCCAGATTGCTGCCACGATGTCAAGAGCAGCGACGATGGCCGTTGTAGTTAGCATAGCGGTCTATATCGCTTGGCCATCCATAATCCGTACTAAAACGCGATATATGTCGGCATTGTTTCTGTTGCTCAGCTCCATCGGCGTGCTTATCGCAATGCAGACGGTTCTAGTCGATGACATCTACAATCACGGATACTACGAGCTATCGCACGAACTCACCGGAAAGAATTTTGGAACCCGGACGAAGGTCTGGCAAGCTACGGGCGCCGTGATTCTAGAACGCCCGTTATTTGGCCATGGCTCTGAAACTGATATTGGCAGAGCGCTGGATATGGATCTCTCTTCTCATTCGCTTTACCTGCAAGTGGCTTTGCAGGTGGGATTTGTGGGTTTGGCAGCGCTACTGACGCTTTTTTGTTTAATCTGGAACACGTTGTGGCAAGGACGTCATGATCCAGTGGTCCGCCGTGTAGGAGCATTCTTTATGGGGATGCTTTTGCACCAAGCGTTCACCGTCTCACTTACACAGAACAATCTGGCCTTGGGTGTTATTGCATGGCTCGTTACAGCTATTGGCGTTAGCCGCTCCCTCAGTTTGCCGAAGTGCTCGTCGACATTCCGGCGCCGTGGGAGTCGTAGTAGCTTGAGCAACGTGTGGCCTAGGCGGGTGTATCGTCAGTCCGTCGCATGATCAACTGAGAGCGCAAACGCGATTTACAAATGAGGAACCGCAATATGCGACTGGCAATGTTAGCATCCGCAGCGTGCATTCACTCGATCCGTTGGGCGAACGCGCTGGCGGAAAAGGGAGTCACAGTTGATCTGATCACACTGCACCCCCCCTCGCCGCAGCTTTCAACTCGGGTGCACTGTCATCGGCTGCCATTCAACCCACCACATGGATATTTCCTGGCAGCGCTACCATTGCGCAGATTGCTGCGACGTCTACGGTCCGATTTGCTGCACGCGCATTATGCCAGCGGCTACGGCACGCTGGGGCGGCTTACCCGCTTTCACCCCCAGATTTTGTCAGTCTGGGGCTCTGATGTATTTGACTTTCCTAGCATTTCGCCCGTGCATCGCCATCTAATTCGCCGCAATCTGTCCTACGCCGACTGCGTGTGTTCGACTAGCCACGTCATGGCTCGGCAGGTGGGAAAGCTCGTTTGTACCCCAGTTGAACCTGTTGTCATTCCCTTTGGAATCGACACGAACCGATTTGCCCCAACCGCATTGAACACCTCTTCGAAAATCGTCGTTGGTACCGTTAAGACGTTGAGTCCCACCTACGGAATCGACACATTGATCAGTGGTTTCGCCGAGTGTCGTGCGCGACTGCGCAGTCAACGACACCCCGCATGGGAACATTTGCGCCTAAGGATCGTTGGCGGTGGTCCCCAGCGCGAGCAATTGGAGCGTTTGGCGATGCGCCTTCAAGTGGCAGAAATTACTACTTTCGTCGGTCCAGTAGAACACGACAAAGTTTCCGAGGAACTCAACCACTTAGATATCTATGTCGCGGTAAGTCGGAGTGAAAGCTTTGGCGTTGCCGTAATTGAAGCTTCGGCATGTGAACGGCCGGTGATCGTCTCCGACGTTGGCGGCCTTCCTGAGATCGTGCAGGATGGGAGAACGGGATTGGTCGTCCCGCGTGAGTCACCAAGCCATCTTGCTGACGCACTTGCTAAACTAGTTCTACAACCTGAATTGCGAGAGGAACTAGGCCGAAACGGTCGAGAAATGGTTCAAGAGCAGTACGAATGGGGACAATGCGTCACCCAAATGGTTGATCTTTACGAGCAGTTCACAAGAGGAAATGTGGGATCTTGTGCCGCATAACCGTATGAGGGCGAATCAGCCAAGCGCACCTTGCTGACTGACCAACCCAACCGTTTACGCTTGCCACGATGGCTACGTGGCGGCGACTCTCCTGTGACCAACTGATGTTGCGTCACCCAATGAATTTGTCTACGGTTCGTTCAGCAAGTCAACCTCTGCCTGCAGCAGGTCGATAATCTCGCATCCCCCTCACCAGGATCCCAGTCATGCGATGGAAGACCAAGGCACTCGTCCAGCGAATTGTGGCGCGATTGCCCGACCGAATATCGAAGCTCGTTTACTTCCGACTGCAGCGTAGTTTCGGCAGTATGCGCCCTCGTCGGATGGATCCCACCAGTCGGCTGCGGTTCGGCTTGGAGTTCTGCCAGCAAATTGTGAGCCAAGGTCGTTCGCCAATCGGAGCGACTTTCTTTGAAGTCGGCACCGGATGGCGTTTCAACGTGCCCATCGCTTGCTGGCTCTGCGGCGCCGATCGAATCGTCACCGTTGATTTGAATCGATATTTGCGGTTTTCGCTGGTGAAGGAAGACGTGCAATTCCTTCAGCGGAACTCAGAGCAGCTCTACAGCCGATTGCAATCAGAATTCGGTAATCTTATCCAACGGGATCGATGGCGGTCGTTAGTCGAGCACCCGCCATCGTCTTTATCGGAGTTCAGCTCCCTCTGTCACATCGAATACCTTGCGCCTGCTGACGCCCGCCATACGACATGCGAAACAGACAGCATCGACTTCCACGTGTCATGCAACGTGTTCGAACATATTCAAGCCGACGTTTTGAAGGCCATTCTCCAGGAAGCGAATCGCATAACGAAATCGTCTGGATTGCTTCTGCACCTCGTTGATCACACCGACCATTTTTCACATGCCGATGCGTCTCTGTCGCCGATAAACTTCTTGCAATACAGTGATACCCAGTGGCGGCGCTACGCCAATCACCGTTACGCCTACGTCAATCGCCTCCGCGAAGACGATTATTTGCAGTTGATTCGTGAGTGCAAACTGGAAGTTTGCGCGGTGAATTCGGAACCGGATCGGGATGCGACGGATCTCTTGCGAAGCAGTTTCCCACTTGACGTACGATTCAGCGGGAAGTCACCTGAGACACTCTCACGATTAAGTTCGTTGTTTGTGCTCGCCCCCCAGTCCTCTGGTGCCGATCTTCGCAAAATAGCATGATCCGCTTGCGAAGGGCTCATGAGTCCTCACGTCATCCACTAAGGCTCGACTATTCGATGCAATTCTGGCTTCTTCACATTGGCGAGGACTTGCCGGTTGATGGGCCGGCTCGTCGCTTCCGTTACAGCTACCTGGCGCAAGCCCTTCAGGAAAAGGGACATCAGGTGATGCGCTGGGCGCCGACTTTTCGCCACATCAGCAAGAGCCACCGTTTCTCGAACGACGCGCGCATTGCCGTAACCGAGAATTATTCAATTCAGTTTGTTCATTCGCCCGGATATCGTCGCAATGTTGGCATCGAGCGACTCCACACATATCGTGTCTTGGCACGTCGCTTTCGCGACTTAGCCGAGCAAGAAACGCCGCCCGATGTCATTGTGGCCGCGATTCCATCGCTCGAGTGGGCAGAAGCCGCCATCGATTATGGCCAGAGACATCAAATTCCAGTCATAATCGACATCCGTGATCTTTGGCCGGATGTCTTTCTTAATGCGCTGCCGAAAACAGTGCATCCTATAGGTCAATATCTACTGGCACCTTACTATCGTATCGCTCAACGAGTGTGCCGTAAGGCCACCGCTTTAATCGCCGTTTCGCAAAGCTATTTGAACTGGGGGCTCAAGCTTGCCGGGCGGGATCAAGAAACCCGTGATATGGTTCTGCCATTGGGTTTTGAGTCTGATCCAATGTCGGAGGAAGTATTAAAGAAAAATGTGGCCGAACTCCGCAAATATGGTGTTGACCCCTCCCAGCCAATATCTATGTTTGCTGGCCTATTCGAACGCAGCTACGATCTGGAAACGGTAGTCGAGGCCGCTCGGCGAATGAACGAGGTCGGCCGAACAGACATGCAATTCGTGCTCTGCGGCGACGGAGGAAAGATGCCCATGATTAGGCGTCGGGCAAAAGGATTGCGCAACGTGCATCTGTTGGGGTGGGTCGATGCAGCTATGCTGCAGGCCGTCGCGTCGATTTCCACGATCGGACTTTGCGCGTATGCCAGCGACGCATTGCAAAGCCTGCCCAATAAGCCTTTTGAATACATGGCTGCTCGCTTAGCCATTGTCTCAAGTTTGCGTGGTGAACTGGACGCGCTGTTAAACCAACATCAATGTGGTCTTACGTATCGGGCTGGCGACGCCGCCTCCCTCGCAAACTGCCTTACCGAGTTGCTTGATCACCCAATCCAGCTACGCGCTATGGGCGCGAATGCTTATCAAGCCTGGTCACGGGACTATCGCAGTCAGGACATCTATGCGCGGTTCGTCGGCTACTTGGAGAGTCTAACTTGTGCCGCCACCCAGGCCGCCTGATACTTGCCTAATGCTACTCATAACACTATGTGCTCACGCCCCACGTTATATCAAAGTTATCTAAAACCGTTGCTCGATCGCATCCTCGCCACTGCAGCACTTATCTCGTGCTGTCCAATCCTGGTGGTGATCGCCGCCGCCGTGCGTATCAAGCTTGGCTCGCCAATCCTGTTCACTCAGATGCGACCGGGAAGAAACGGACATGTGTTTCATCTCTACAAGTTTCGTACGATGACTACGGAACCCGACGCAACCGGTCGATTGTTGCCGGACGCCGAGCGCCTCACTCCTTTCGGCCGTTGGCTCCGTAGCACCAGTCTTGACGAACTGCCCGAGTTCTGGAACGTCCTGCGTGGCGATATGAGTATCGTCGGACCAAGACCATTACTCATGGAGTACCTCGACCGTTACACGCCCGAACAGGCGCGGCGGCACGAAGTGCTACCAGGAATCACTGGATGGGCGCAAGTTCAGGCCCGAAACGCGACGACATGGACGGAGCGGTTCCAGCAAGATGGATGGTACGTCGATAACGTATCGGTACGACTAGATATGTACATCCTGTGGCGAACAGTCATTACCGTAATTACGCGTCGCGGCATTTCCGCGACGGACCATGCTACCATGCCCCGCTTTTATGAAACTTCGACCCCGGGTGCAACGCATGGCCGAGCCGCCTGAGGAAATCTTTGTAATCGGCGCCGGCGGCCATGGCAAAGTGGCTGTGCGCGCCGCCCAGGCCGCTGGCAAGTGCATAGTGGCAATCTTTGATGACGATCCCGGTAAATGGAACTCCGTCCTCTTCGGCGCTCCTGTAGTTGGTCCAGTGGATGCAATCCGCCGGCGAAGTCCTCTACCGACCCTTTTGGCTATTGGCGACAATGCACGACGACTTGCACTGGTGGATGAGTTGAACCTGCCCTGGGCCTCTGTTGTACATCCTGCCGCATACGTCGACGACTACGCAGAGATTGGTGCCGATGTGTTGATACTCCCTGGCGCTGTCGTGCATACCGACGCTGTCGTCGGCGATCATGCTATTGTCAACAGCAACGCGACAATCGAGCACGACTGCCGAATTGGCCCGGGGACGCATATCAGCTGCAGTGCTTGCCTCACAGGTGGAGTGCAGGTGGGCCGCGGTGTCCTGATCGGTGCGGGTGCAATTGTGCTTCCAGGGGTTCAAGTGGGTGACTTTGCACGTGTTGGTGCTGGCGCAGTCGTCACACGCCACGTTGCTTCAGCCACTACAGTCGCAGGAGTGCCGGCGAG
>JBGTEU010000183.1:0-2063 GCA_041747595.1 Bythopirellula sp. | reverse complement strand
CTGTGACTCCGTTCACCAACCAAAGCAACATGAGAATCTGTATCTATCAATCCAGCATTCGGCAATCCACGTGGATGAGGCGATGCCAAGCTAGCTGCCTATGGTTACTTGTTCTGATGGCTTGCGTGTCGAGCGTGAGGGCGCAGGCGACGATTGCAATTGTTGATCCGAACCCACAACTCTATCGTTTCAAGGCCCGCGCCAGCCAGCTGGACCCGCGGACGAAGGAGTATCCTGAGATTGGCTTCGTGTTCGGTAGTGATGACAAACCGCAGGACGTGCAGCAAGCCTCTGTGGATACGCGAGTGGCACCGCAAGGCAAGTTGGTTATCTGGTTGACGGGGCACAACGAGGCCCTATTTGATCGCTTGAATAGTTACGGCCTTCATGCAATTCAAGTCAGCTATGCCAATAAGTGGTTTGGGACATTGTGTCGTCCCCAGCCAGCAACTCGCCAGGCTCGCGGCGATGTGCGGTTGGAAGCTGCCACTGGCCTAGACTTTAGTGACGAGTTGGATTTACAAGAGCCCGATGGGATGATGCAGCGCGCAGTGCAACTGGTCCAATGGTTGGCGAAAGAAAATCCCCAAGGGGGCTGGCAATTTTTTCTGCGAGACGGCGGTCAAGACCTGCGCTGGGAGCGTGTCATCGTCTCTGGCAGTTCCCATGGTTCGACCACTGCGGCCCGCTTCGCCATGCATCAGCCAGTCGACCGCGTTGTGATGCTGTGCGGTCCCCGAGACCAGGATCAAGACTGGCAAGCGGGAGTCTCTGCCACCCCCGCCAACCGATTTTTTGGTTTCAGCCATGTGCTCGATGGCGGCTGGACCGGCAATCACTATTGTCGCTCATGGGAACTACTAGGCTTGCACCAATATGGTCCGATCGTGAACGTTGACCGAGAACGGCCCCCCTACGGCAACTCGCGACGATTGGTTTCTGACGCTGATGTCGCCCAAGACGCTGGCCGAGCGCACTCGTCGGTCACCCCGGGACGAGCCTCGCCACGCGGGGATGATGGCCAGTATCTGTTTGAGCCAGTATGGAAGTATCTGTTTACTCACCCAGTGGAGTCGACGGGCTCGCCCACGGAGAGGGATGCTGGGTGCGAAGTAATCACCCTCCTTTACTGAGCGTCGCGATTAGACGAAAATTGAGCCGAATCGCGTTTCACCCGTATCCCGAGTGGACTAAACGCAATACCGGCTAATGAAGGTAGTACATTGGATGCCCAACGCTCGGCGGCGCAAAGATGGGCGGATTAGTCAATTGATTAGATAGACCGGGTAAGTGCCCATCTTTGCTCTGCGTCGCGGTTAAACAAAAATTGAACGGTATTGGGATGAAACGAGAGACTTTTGATTGCAACTCGTTTGAGCGAATAGGAAGCGAATATGGGGCGCGCATTTGAAGTTCGTAAGGTGTCGATGGCCAAGACGGCCGGCCAGAAGTCTAAAATCTACTCCAAGTATGGTAAACAGCTCTACGTGGCGGCTAAGAACGGAGGCGCGGATCCGACGGCCAATTTGGCGCTGCGCGGTTTGATTGATAAAGCCAAACGCGACCAGGTTCCAGGCCACGTTATCGAGAAGGCGATAGAGAAAGCCAGCGGACTGGGTGGTGAGGACTTTGTGCCGCTTCGCTACGAAGGCTATGGGCCAGGCAGTTGCGCGGTGATCGTGGAATGTCTGACGGACAATAACAATCGTACGATCACCGACGTTCGGAACTGCTTTACAAAGACAAACTCCAAGATGGGCACTCCGGGGTCAGTAATTCATGGCTTTGATCACTTGGCCATCTTCTCTTTTCGTAATATCGAAAGTGATTCTGTTTTAGAAGCACTACTGACCGCCGAAGTCGATGTGTCCGATATGGAGAGCGAAGAGGGACTTGTGACCGTTTTCACACCGCCGTCAGAATCGAGCAAGGCCAAGTTCGCGTTGCAGGCCGCCTTTCCGGAGATGGTGCTGGAGGTTGAGGAAATCGCCTTCATTCCGATTACCCGCGTTGACATCAGCCCCGAAGATCGGCCGCTGTTTGACAAATTCATTACGATGCTG
>JBGTEU010000182.1:0-2620 GCA_041747595.1 Bythopirellula sp. | reverse complement strand
GCGAGCTATTGGTAAAACGCTTTTCAGGAACCTTTTTTATCGTTTGGGTCATCTTGCCATCGCTGGCTGGCATGGCGTTCAATCGCCTTGCCGGTGCCACGACCATCGCCCGCCAACGGGGCACGATTCGGCTGGTAAGTGCCATCGCCCTGCTCGCGCTCAATTACACGAATGCTTCGCTCGCCATGCCGCAGGTTTTTCAACGGGCCGCGCCGCGGGTGATTTTGATTTCCGCGACGCTAGCCATTGCACTGCAATTGTTGGGGGTGGCCACCGCCTGGGTGCTCGCCCGCACGACGTCGCTCGACAGAGAATCGGCGATCGCACTAACGTTTGCGTTCAGCATGAAGCACACGGGGCTCGCGCTTGTGCTCGCTGGGGAAGTCCTCGAACACGAGCCGCGCGTGATTTTGTTGATCGTGCTGGCGACGCTGTTGCAGCACATCCTGGCGGCTTTTGTGGATTGGCTGATGGCGCGCACGCCTTAACCTCAACGAGCCTAGCCGGATCGCAACGCGATCCGGCTGGGACGACTATTTGATCGCTGGTTGCTGCGCGAGAACCATCCACCGCGCTTGGAGTTTCTTCGGGGCTTCGCTCATCACGTCTTTCACCGTGTATACCACCGGTTCGAAGGCCCCCCAGTAGGTTGAACGAGGATCGAGGGATAAGGGGTCCTTGTAGCCCGCGACGAAGTGGTCCGTGCCGGTATCCATCACGGTCAACATGGCGGGATCGACGCGCGGGGGCGAATCCTTGTCTTTCCAAACCGAGAGCAAGGGATGATTGAGAATCAGTCCCCGCTGCGCGACGGACTGACCGGTGGCCTTATTGATCAGAAGATAGTCATCTCGCAAATCGACCAGCACGATGTCCTTGCCGCGTTGCACGTTGGTGTTGAGCACCTCAAACGTGCCGAGATCAACCGACATTGCCAGCACGCCGATGACTTTTCTGGTGCTCTCGGCGGTGGCCTTGCTCCAAATAGGGACTGAAAACGCGACGCGCAATCTTCCCGTGGTGCTGCTCATGTAGACCGCCGAGATATTGGGCTCCTGAATGGGTGCGACACTCTTCTCCGAGTTCGTCATGTCATCGGTCAAAACCTCAATTTCAGGCAACTCTTTTCCTTGGCCATGAAAATAATCCCGGTGGGCGAAGTTCTTCAGAAAACTATCGACCGGCTGCCTGGTGCCCTCTTCCAGGAAAGGGTGCCGAGCGATTTGAGTTCCGTCCAAATCGTCGATAAACCAACTGTCGGAAGGCGCTGAATCCATGTTGTCTTGACGATGTTTCTTGATCCACTCGGCCAAGGGATGGGCCTCCAGGAGCTCGCGGCCTTGTTCGCTATCAAAATTCTCGACCTCGTCGATCACGGCATCTTCCGCGGCGGCTTGCTGCAAAATGTTGAACCGCTTTTCGATTTGCTGGCTCACATAATCGGCCGCCTGTTCGGCGGAGCTTGGCAGATTGTTGCGGGCCTGCTGCATCGCGTCGGCGATCGTGCGATGACGAGATTGCTGCATCGACCAAAGCAACACACCAAATGCGGCCACGACTGCGAGCAGCGGCAGTCCGCGGTGCAGTATCCAACGACGCGAGGGGTACCAATAACTGGTCCGCGAAAGCCACGAGACGTGCGTTCTCATGGAATGGCGGGTGTCGATTCGTGCCCCGGAATCAACTCGCGTGTAGCGCAGCGCGCTGGGCGTGGTCGCGGGGTCGAGATACCCATTGACGAGCGCCGCGAGATTGTGGCCCTCGCAGAAGGGCCCCATCTCCGCCGCCACCTCGGCCGGGGTCGCGTAGCGGTCTTCCGGTTTTTTGGCCAGCATTTTTTCGAGGATGTCCCACAGCTTACGAGGCACATTGTTCGTGCGAATCGGCGGAACGCGTGATTTCTCATGGGCCTTTTCAGGCCGCAATTCGGAATCGTGGAATGGCGGGTTGCCAGCCAAAAGATGATAAAGCGTGCAACCCAGGCTGTAGATATCTGCGCGGATATCAACGCTCGTGGTCTTCCATTGCTCGGGGGACATATACATCCCCGTCCCCATCGCCTTGTTGTCGAAGCGGGTGAGCCGCTCGTGGGCGTCCACCGCCAAGAGCGCCAGGCCCAGATCGAGAATCTTAACGACCCCTTCCACGGGCTCGCCGGGATCGGAGGAGGGTGCGCTGGCCACACCGTCGCTATCCATCAGCGTGAGCATGAGGTTCGAGGGTTTGATGTCGCGGTGGACCATGCCGTTGCGATGAATATATTGCAGGCCCCGCGCCGCTTGCCGGACAATCTCGCACGCGTCGGCCACGCTGAGCTTCCCGCGTTGTTCGACCAAATCCTGTACCGACACCCCGTCGATGTATTCCATCACCAAATAATGGAGTCGATCCGCTGGAGACGAGGAATCTATCGCCACCACGACGTTTCGATGCTCGAGCGTGCCGATGGCCTTGATTTCTTGATAGAACCGGCGGATGACTTCTTGATTGCCTGCGGTGACGAATTGAGGTTTGATCACCTTGATCGCGCGAACGCGGCCGAACTGCGTGTGGCGGCCCTTGTAGACGTCGCCCATGCCGCCGCTACCAAGGAGCGATTCGAGTTCGTAATTGCCCACGC
>JBGTEU010000181.1:0-1721 GCA_041747595.1 Bythopirellula sp. | reverse complement strand
GACTTCCTACTGCCAGCCACTCCGCCAAATCTCTAAAATGCGCTTCCAAGGTGTTCACACTGGCAGCACGAATAGGCAGGAACGAGTTGAGCGCCCCGCTTAAGAAAACTGGCGGCAAGGAAGCGGTGAACGCCCACCATGCGAATGCCGCTGCAATGCCGGAACTGCGCATCCGCCGCGGCGGATTCCGGCCTACATCTGATGTGCGAAGCAAACTCGGTACTGGCCAAAAATCGCTGTGGCGGCGCGATTTTGAATCGCGATAATGGTGGGAAAAAGCCGTCAGCTTTCAGCGATTCGCTCTGTTCATTCGCGGCATCGCTGTGGTCGCGGCAACGTTCTTTGGCAATTTGAGAGAAGGCAAGAAACCGCTGATGCGCCGGAACTCGCTCCACTCGGTCCGGCCTACGGTTGCGCTCGAGATGCGCGCTCTGATAATCCACAGTCCACAGTCCCACCGTCCATAGACCCCCTCTGAATCCTTGGCCCCTTCGGCAAAACTTGGCCGCTTGGGGGAAAAACAGATAAAACCTTGGCCGCTTCGGACGATTCCCGAGAAATTTGCATGTCGAACCAGCCAACGACTCACGACTTCAAAGGATTTGAAATGGAAACATTATAAAACACGCGTGCCAAGTTGACTAACTTGGCAGTCTTGAAGGGCTAGCGAATGGCTTCGAGAACATGCTGAAACTTTGGATCACCGTTGCGGCCGCTAGCCATTGGTTGACGCTGCTTGGCTACGACCTCTAAAATCTATGGCAATTCGCATCGTTCCCGCCGTCGCCAGTTCCACTTCGAGCACTCCATGGCCAATCTAAAAATCGTACAAGGGGGCGAGGTCGGCAAAATCTACAGCCTCGAAGGACAGCGCTGGGTCATGGGCCGCAGTCCCGAGTGCGATCTGGTGCTCGACGTGGCCGCGGTGAGCCGTCGGCATGTGATTCTCACCAAGGAAAACGGCCAATACTTCGTCCAGGATTTGGGGAGCCGCAACGGCACCTATATCAACAACCAACGCGTCGCCGACCGGGGGCCCTTGCGGAATGGCGACCTGATGTTGATTTGCGATATCTTGTTTGAGTTCTATGACGAGACCGCCCCTCCGAAACTCGCCGGCGCTCTGCCGGAAAGCTCTTCGTTGTTGCGGCCTTTGTCGAATGACGAAGAAGACCTGGACGCGACGGCCCAGATCATGGCGACCCTCGACGTCAGCAAGGGCTCGGGGGGGGTCTGGCAATTGTCCGCCAAACCCGAGACGCAACTGCAGGCGCTCGTCGAGATTTCCAACAACTTGGCGAGCACGCTTTCTGCTAAGGACATCCTTCCCAAGATTCTCGACAGCTTGTTCAAAATTTTCGTGCAAGCCGATCGGGGTTTCATCGTGATGCGGCCCCGCCCCGACGCGCCGCTCGTGCCGGTGGCGACCAAGGCCCGCAAATCAAGCGACGAAGAAAAAATGCGCGTGAGCCGCACGATCGTGCAGCAGGCGATGGAAGGCAAGAAAGCGATCCTCTCGGCCGACGCTTCGACCGACGAACGCTTTGGCATGGCGCAGAGCATTGCCGACTTTCAGATTCGCTCGTTGATTTGCGCGCCGCTGATCTCGACCACGGGCGAGTCGCTCGGCGTGATCCAAATCGACACGAGCAACCAGATGAGCCGCTTCACCGATCAGGATTTGCAGGTGCTCGCGGGGATTGCCAGCCAAGCCGCGATTG
>JBGTEU010000180.1:0-3311 GCA_041747595.1 Bythopirellula sp. | reverse complement strand
TATCCACGACCTGCCCCATCAACACCCCTTCACCCTGCAATGCGATGTCGACCGAGCGAACAGCAATATCCTCCGCGTTGGCGTGTGGCGCTAGAGTCAAACAAACGCACCACAGAGCAACGACCAATAACGTGATCGGTTTCGTCTTCATTTTTCCACCCCTCGAAGAAAAGCGCTTTGACTCGTCCCTAGGACACGCCACAAAGCGGATCATGCTGCGAATCACCCGACGAAAGGTAACTGCAACAAGACACTGATAGGTGGGGGTATCGGCCTCGAAAATGTATCCTCTCAAGCTACAGTTCGCAAAAACTGGATAAGCCCTGAAATTGCTACCACCGCTGTCACTATCACTAGTATTGCCATCAATATTTGTGCAGATTACTCAAACCATGTATTAGGAAAGAGTTACGTAATGAGTACGGGTTTTCACTTCGCACTGCTAGCGCGACCAGGATTTGAAATGGGTCACAAAATGGTTTTCCAATTGGGGCAGGGCACCGCGGAGTCGTTGTGATAGCATCCCCGGTGGATTGCCACGCTGGATGTCGGCTAAAAAGTGGACCAATTCGCGATGCGCCGGCAGCGGCCCGTGGAGCATGAAGTGAACCCACGCCCAGGCAAAACGATATTCGACCGCACCCATCTGCGAGAGATCGCCGCAATCTTCCAACGATTCCATGCTGCGGAGCATGCCGAAACGATGATGCCACCGCAACTTGGCGTGATGGGGATTGTCGAAAGCCCGCTGCGGCGCCGGCACCTCAAAATATTCGGCGAGTCCTTCGTCGAGCCATAACGGCACCATTGGCAAGCTTGCGTGCAGCAGCGAGTGCGTGCATTCATGTCGCAAATCAATGGCGAGTTCCGGATGGCGGTATGCGTAAACGCTGCCTTGACCGCCCCGCTGCACGTAGAGCGCGCGCCGATACGGAATCCGAGGGTAGAGCTGGGTCAACAATTCCTTGTGGGATCGTTGATCATTCAAAAGGTAGACGTCGATTCTTTGCTGGGCCGGCGGGACGGCAAGCGTACGCTGCAATTCTAGCTCAAGTGCCGAAAGCTCGTTGAACAACGGCGTGAGATCGCCGAGGGGAAACGTCGCCTTCAGTTGAAACGGCCCGTGCGAGCGCGAATCTTGCCACATGGGTGCGGCGAGGCAAGGTGTATTGACCAGCCATCGCGCAAAGAGCGCGGAACCGCCAACGGCCAGGAATGTCCGCCGCGTAAAATCGGACATCAACCCACTTTCCTTGGAGAAAAGAATCCTGACCAACCGCGGCGTTGTCGTGAACGAATGCCCCCCGCGACTGGTTTGCCCAAGGCGACCAGCTCGGGATTTATCGTGCAGAGATCGGCAGCGGTTTCTTCGCCGACAAGTTCCGCGACGCGATCATACGCGCGGTGCAGCAACGGCCGCCGCGCTTTCACGCCATGCGCGTCGCTTGCGATGAAATGTACCAGACCCTGCTTGAGCATCCACTCGCCCAGTTCCTGGCTCCGGGAACCAAAGGTTCCCATCAAACTTCCCGCGGTGACTTGCATCAGGCAACCACTTTCCACCAAGGGTTCCAACATCCGCGTGTCCCGCATGATGCCCTGGTTGCGTTCGGGGTGCGAGAGAATTCCCGTCATCCCGTTGCGCTCGAGGGCGGTGAGCACACTTTCCAGCGGAAAATACATTTCATGAGGGAGTTCCAACAACACGTGGCGACCGTGATCTCCGAGGGTCATCACTTCGCCGCTGAGGAGTTTTTCGATCATGCCATCTTCAATCCGCACGTCGCCGCCGGGCAGCACCTCAAGCGGAATGCGATGCACGTCGAGAAACTGTTGCAGTTCCAGAGTCCGTGCGCGGATGTCGTCGCCGTGATTGTGCCCGAAATTTCCCAATTGGTGCGGGGTCACAACAATCGTATGGATGCCATCGTCGACGGCCATTTGAGCCATGGCGAGCGAAGTCTCGAGATCGGGCGAACCGTCGTCGATTCCCGGAAGAAGGTGGCAATGAATATCCGCGAAACTGCCGTGCATCGGGAGCTCCTGCTAGCATATGACGTAGGGGAAGAGGCGGCGAGAGAATAGGAACCGTGGCAAAAGAGGTCAACCCAAGCAGCCCCGCCTTTATGAATTCCATGAGCCTGTCGCGCCGGGCGCACTGCTGGTCCGCTTCAGGCGATTCGCGGTGGCGTAGTTGTCCAGCGGTGCCGTAACAATGCTAGCGGGGTAGCACCGACACTTCGTCCGGAGCGAGCGAGTTACGGCAGAATATAAAACTGCTGCGCCGCCAAGGCGCGGGCCGCTCCCCAGTTAGAAGGCGGCGTCTGCAAAATTGAACAGATAGCGTGGCATGGTACTAAAGACCCGCTATGATGCTCTAGATTTGGGGGTGGGGCGATTTATCGCAAATCTGGCTGCAATGAGCTTTGGTTGGTACTACTATCAGTACAATCAGTCCCACTACCGCTACGGATGAAGAAAGAAAAAGCTTATTTTTCCCGCATATTTGACCTTGATATCATCCGATGATACTATTTAAGGAGTTTCGTGAGTAAGCATGATCGAACGCTGGCGGCAATTCAAGCTGAACCAGTGCGCGCGAACATTAAGTGGGCGGATATTGAGTCTCTTTTAGACCATTTAGGGGCAGAAATTGCCGAGGGTAGTGGTTCCCGTATAAGAGTCGCTTTGAATGGTGTAAAGATGAGCTTTCATCGCCCACATCCATCACCAGACACTAATAAGGGTGCTGTTAGATCGGTTAGAAGATTTCTAGAGACTGCGGGAATAATTTAATGAACGACATCTCTTTAAGCGGCGTTCTCAATGTCGGCCCGTATAAAGGTTACTATGGTCGCGCAGAATACGATCCAGAGGCAAAAGTTTTCCACGGTGAAGTGACTGACACGAAAGACGTTATTACGTTTGTGGCACCCGATCCAACGGGATTGGTAAATGCATTTATGGAATCAGTAGATGATTACCTTGCATTTTGCAAAGAACGCGGTGAGGAGCCAGAAAAGCCCTTTTCCGGCAAATTCTTAGTTCGTATCACACCAACATTGCATCGTCAGTTGTCAGTGCTTGCAGGTCATCGAGGGATGAGCTTGAATCAGTTAGCGGTCGAAGCCTTAGCGATGGCTATCAGTTCAGGAATTCATTCCGAGTATCCTCTTATTCCTCTGGCACCTCTATCGGATTAGTTGATCCATTCGCTTCACTCTTCCGCTGCTCCGCAGCTACAGAGTGAGCGGCGGACCTACCAAGCAGCAGAACCCAAAAACAATTGTGCGCATCTTGACGGACACTAC
>JBGTEU010000179.1:0-4316 GCA_041747595.1 Bythopirellula sp. | reverse complement strand
CGTCCGAAGTGATGACGTTGTGAACGTTGGAGCGTGATTGAGGACGAAATAAACCGCGGCAATTTTCGGCCTCGACGACATGCCGCTCTGTCACGGCACCTGTTGCTCGGCCGAGGAAGAGTAACGAAAGTATACCCAGGGTGGCGACGAAGTTTGTGAAACTCACTTCACCTTACCCTGGGCTAAAGTATTTAATCCCTTCGGGATACCAGAGCCTCGAAAAGTTGGTAAATCCAACCTGCGAGCAGTCTCAAAGGATTCCAATTCATCTTTGACGAACCAAAAGTAACGCAGACACAGGAGCCTCTTTCGTGAACCACTCGTCTCGTCGCAAATTCTTACAAGACACCGCCTTCCTCAGCGCCGCCTTCGCCGCCCCGTTACTCACCGGCTGTCAATTATTCGGCCAATCCGCGAACAGTCGCCTCAAGATCGCCGCGATCGGCGTGGGCGGGAGCCGCGGCCGCTACAACCAGGGGCGTGCGATCGCCCACAAGGCGGCTCGCTTTGGCGAGATGATTGCCGTCTGCGACGTCGACGATTTGCATACCGCCGAGTTCAACAAAGATTTCAACGGCAAGCTTGGCACCTACCGCGACTATCGCAAGATGCTGGAGAAAGAAAAGCCCGACGTCGTCACGATCGGCACCCCCGACCATTGGCACGTGCCGATTGCAATTGCCGCGTTGGAGACCGGTTGCGACGTGTATTGTGAAAAGCCGCTCACGCTCACGATCGAAGAAGGTTTCCGCATCCGCGACGCGGTGAAGAAATCGGGCCGCGTGTTTCAGGTGGGGACCCAGCAACGGAGCGAGCATGACTTACTGTTCTTGAAGGCGATTTCGCTCGTGCAGAGCGGCAAGCTGGGGGACAATGTGAATGCGTATATTGCCATCGGCACCGCACCCGAAGGGGGCCCCTATCCAACCACGCCTGTTATTGAGGGACTCGACTGGGATATGTGGGTGGGGCCCGCGCCCCGTGCGGAGTACAGCGAAGAACGTCGCAAAGAGTTCCGCTGGTTCTTCGAGTACTCCGGCGGCAAGATGACCGACTGGGGGGCGCATCACATCGACATCGCCCAATGGGCACTCGGCGTTAGCCACACGGGTCCCGTCTCGGTGACGGCCAAGGGAACGTTCCCCCCCACGGTCCCTAGCAACTTTGCTTGGGACGAATTTCTCGACGGCAAGACGTCGCTCCCCAATGCGTTCAACACCGCGATGAAATTCAGCATCGATCTCAAGTACGCCAATGGATCGACCATCAGCGTCAACGATGAATACTCGCGGCCCGATGGCACGAATTTCCCCAACGGCATTTTGTTCGAGGGTTCCAAGGGTCGGATCTACGTGAATCGCGAGAAACTCACCGGCAAGATTGTCGAGAGCATGACCGAAGCGGAGCGGACCGAGTTGAATCAATCGTTGATCCCGCTGTACAAGGGCCGCAAGCCTGGGGATCACATGGGGAATTTCTTCGAAAGCGTCGCGGATCGCAGCGAACCTATCTCCGACGTGGAAACACACCATCGCACGATGACTTCCTGTCATCTGTGCAATATCGGACTCATGCTGGGCCGCGAATTGAAATGGAACCCCGACGCCGAACGATTCGTCGATGACCCCGCCGCCGACGCGCTAATCGGCCGCGCGAGTCGACCGGGATTTACGATGTAAGCTGCGAGTTAGATCGTAGGCCGGAACGAGTGAAACGAGTTCCGGCACGGCGTCTGTTGTTGCCACATTTTGCCGGAACAGCGCACCGCTCGTTCCGACCTACACCTCTGCCACCACTTTGTGGCTGAAATCCCATCCGTACTACAAACGATCCAAATTTTCTCAGCCAGCGCAAATTTTTACAGGAGATCGCAGAGGGAATTCAATGTCATTCCGACAGAAGCCAAGTTTTCCCTTCGGGAGTTGTGGCAACTGGAGGAATCTGGGTTCATTGTCTTACGGGATTGCCTGGCGTGTGGCAATGAATCCAGATCCCTTAGTCGGCAAGCCTCCTTCGGGATGACAGACCAATTCGCCTCTGCTCCCTCTGTTTACTCCTGTTCAATGATTTTTGGTTACGACCACAGTCCGCACAGGGAAATTCCGTGGCCCCTGTCAATCTTCATTTTTGTACCATCTTGTATTTTTCTTGACTCAATCACATCGGGAAGCTTACGCATCCCGCTCGCCCCAAAAAACTCCGTGCTCTCAGCGACCTCCTGTAAAAGAAATGAAGTGGCCAAACATCGGTCGTGAATTAGGCACGTGTTTGCGGTAAGGTGGCCTAGGTTCAGTTATGCGTTCCAGTATGTAATTGCGCGCTACCGCAGCGTACGGCTGATTGTGCGCCTACGCGCTTCTGCATTGTCATTCGGTCATTGGACATTGGTGATTTCACAGACACCCCCCAAAAACCTTGGCCCCTTCGGTAAACCTTGGCCGCTTGGGAAAAAATAGAGATATCATTGGCCCCTTCGAGACCTGAGTATATCGAAGAATGGCCGATGAATTCGCAAAAAAGCCTTCGACCAAGTTGGCGGATTGGCGAGTTGATTTCACGCCGAGTAGCAAGTCGACGGCCAATCTTGGCCTTTGACAAGTCTCGGGAAACCCCGAAAATAAGCTCTCAGCTTTTCACGACGAATCGATCGGAACTTGCGATGTCACTCAATCTTATGGAGAAGTGGGCCATGATGCGGTATCTCTTTGCGTTGGTGTTGCTGTCGAACTCGATCGCCTGGGCCGATGAGTGGCCGCAATGGATGGGGCCAGGGCGCGACAATGTGTGGCGTGAGGACGGTATCATCGAAAAATTCCCCGAGGGGGGCCCGCCGGTATTGTGGCGGACCGAAGTCGCCGGTGGCTACGCGGGGCCCGCGGTGGCCGATGGTAAGGTGTTCGTCACCGATTACGTGACCGCCGACAACGTGAAGATTGCCAACTTCGAGCGGAAAACCTTCACCGGCATCGAACGGGTTTTCTGCCTCGACGAAGCGACGGGCAAGGAAATTTGGCGACACGAATATCCGGTCACATACACAATTTCTTATCCCTCTGGCCCGCGCTGCACTCCTACCGTCCACGACGGCAAGGTCTACACGCTTGGTGCCGAGGGGCATTTGTTCTGCTTTGATGTGAACACGGGAAAGATCGTGTGGCAAAAAGCTCTCGGAGAGGAATACAAAACCAAGGCCGCGCTGTGGGGCTACGCATCTCATCCGCTCGTGGACGGTGACAAGTTGATCTGCGTCGTCGGCGGCGAGGGGACGCACACGGTCGCATTTGACTTGGAGTCGGGAAAAGAGATCTGGCACAACTTTAATTCGCCCGAGCAAGGTTACTCGCCACCCACGATCATCGAAGCCGGTGGCGTGCGGCAATTGATCGTAACGCGTCCCAATGGTGTATCGTCGGCCGATCCCGAAACCGGCAAGGAGTACTGGTCGGTGCCGTACGAGGCCACGAGTGGCTCGGTCATCATGTCGCCGGTCAAGTCGGGTGATCATCTTTACGTGGGTGGCTATTCCGATCAGAGCCTGATGCTCAAACTCGCCAGCGACAAGCCCGCCGCCGAGGTCGTCTGGGGCAATGAGAGCCGCCATGGGATCTCCCCAGTCAATGTGCAGCCTATTGTCGACGGCGACACCATTTACGGCTGCGATCAGAATGGCAGCTTGATGGCCGTGGCCGTGCCAAGCGGCGAGCGGCTTTGGCAGACGACCGCGCCCATCAGCGAACGCCCCGCCAGCAGCGGCACGGCGTTTATCGTCCGTCAGGGGGACCGGTATTGGCTGTTCAACGACAGCGGCGAATTGATTATCGCCAAACTCACGCCGGAAAAATACGAAGAAGTCGATCGCGTGAAAATCATTGAGCCAACCAACAATGCGTTCGGTCGTGATGTGGTGTGGTGTATGCCGGCGTTCGCCAACCGCAAGCTATTCGTGCGGAACGACGCCGAGTGCATTTGTATCGACTTGTCCGCCAATTAAATCTTCGGAAGCAGAGGAGCGATTCATCATGAAGCGACGCGAATTTTTGCAGGCTTCGGCCATGGCGGGGTGCTTAGCCAGTACCACGAGTTGGGCGGCGACCGACAGCGAGCAACCCGAAAGTCAGTATTATGAATGGCGGACCTATTGGCTTGGTGATGCGGCCAAACAAGCGGCAGTCCTCGTTTATCTCGAAAAAGCGGCACTGCCAGCTTGGCAACGATTAGGTATTGGCCCCGTCGGCGTATTTACTGAGACGGGCGAAAAGATGACTCCCGCCGTTCACGTGTTGATCACTTACACATCGCTGGAAGAATTTGGCGGG
>JBGTEU010000178.1:0-14618 GCA_041747595.1 Bythopirellula sp. | reverse complement strand
CTCGCAACCGATTGAACCACGACTCTTCAAGGAAACTCTCCGTCGCCTTAGGGACGCTGCACGAAATGGTTGGCAAATCTGACTAATTGCCAAGTAGAGTAAAAACCCCCCATTTATAGACTTGGCGGGAATGGGGCGGCGGACCTGTGGCGGTTATGCGGGCGGAGACCAAGAGTGGCACGACTCTCGGTCTCGATCCGTGTCACTGCTTTGATTTCAGCCAAATACAAACGTATGTATTGCTAGTACGCAATTTTGCTTGAACTTCATTCCAGCAAGATCGCACTCTGAAATGAAAGGTGACTTGATGAGGGGCCTTATGAGACTTACGAACAATAGTCTATCAACAACGATTGCCTGGGTGAGCAGTTGCTTGCTGGCCGGTGGTGTCAGTACATTGTTCAACGAAAATACACGGATGCTTTGGATGCTCTGGGGTTGCTTCGGCCTCGCCTCTGCCGTGGGCCTCGACTTCGCGGCGCGTGTTCGTGAACGGATGAGGATGGACGAGCTCAATCGCGTCGCCACCAGGCGCTTCGAGCGCGACATGAAAGTCGAGTCCGAAGAGAAGGAAACGAATGCCGCCATTCGAGAAGTCGTTGTCCGCATGCTCACCAGCTTGCCTCCCTCACGGCAAAGCGGAGCGGCACCCCGCGCGGAAGTACGACATCCCTGCGAACTGGGGGTAGAAATTCTTCTTCATCAAGATGTCGAGCAGGTCGCGAGCAAGCAGGGCAACTCCAGGCGTTCCGCCAAAATTACGAATCTCTCCGCCCTCGGCTTTGAACTGACGCTCACCGAGCCTCTACAGCCACAACGGATCACAATTATGATCCCCCCGGTTGATGGTACCCCGGTAACGATGTACGGGGAAGTGTTGTGGTGCGGCCCGCAACCGGATGGATTCTATTTGGCTGGCGGCCGATTTCTCAACGTCGTTTCCGCTGATAAGACGGAGGTGCGATTTCCTACCGAGCAGACCCACGTCGGCCAAGAAGCTCATCCAAGCCTGTACTAAAATGCGACTTGGACGCGAATGCTCACTCGATTAGTGCTTCAGAAGTTCGTTTCGGCGGACGGATTCGACCTTCCCCGACACGCGAATTTACGATATCGCTGCTCTAAACCAACTGCGCTACTCCGCAGCAGAAGGGCTAGCGTTAGCCATGGATCGGCTTAGGCTCGCGGCAACTCAATTTTCGGCTTACAATTTGCGGCTGCTGTGATGTTGCAAACAGTGGTCCTGCGGTCAGGTTCGAGGAAGGTTCGCGTGATGATCTGGATTTGGATAGGTTTTATCCTGTTTATACTATCGTTGCTTGCTCTTGACCTGGGGGTCTTTCATCGTCATGCCCATGTTGTCACAGTCAAGGAGGCACTCGGTTGGTCTGCTGTTTGGCTATCTTTGGGCCTGTCATTCAGTTTGTTCGTCTACTTTGGATACGAGCAACATTGGCTCGGACTAGGACTCGAGCCCGACCCCGTGGGGGGGCAACTCAACAGCGGCTGGGGAGCTACGCTCAAATACCTGACCGGTTACGTCGTTGAGAAGTCGCTAAGCGTCGATAACATCTTCGTGATTGCCATGATCTTTGGCTTTCTCGCGGTGCCGCCTCTCTACCAGCACCGGGTGCTATTTTGGGGCATTTTGGGCGCCCTGACTATGCGCGGCGTGATGATTGCCATCGGTGCCGAGCTCATCGCTCGTTACCACTGGATACTCTACATCTTCGGCGTGTTGTTGATTGCCACTGCGATCAAGATGCTGGTCGTCCGCGAGCACAGTGATCCGACCCAGAATTTCGTCGTTCGGTGGACGAAAAAATTCTTGCCAGTCACCGACCGTTTCCATGGAGAACACTTTCTGGTACGTGCCGGATCAATGGAAGCCCAGGAGGCCCCGGTGCCGGGCGCTGCGGTCCTGCCTGACTTGGCGGTGGAACGAGCGAAGCCAGGGACGCTGATGCTGACACCGCTGGCGCTGTCCCTGATCCTGGTGGAAACAACTGATCTAATCTTCGCGGTGGATTCCATTCCGGCCGTGTTTGCGATTACCGCCGATCCTTTTTTGGTTTTTACAAGCAACGCCTTCGCCATTCTTGGGCTGAGAAGCCTGTACTTTGCCTTGGCTGGCATGATCGACAAGTTTCGCTACTTGAAAGTGTCGCTAGCCACTGTACTTTTTGTAGTCGGCCTGAAAATGTTGCTCGTTGAACAACTTAAGGAATCGCTCGGACCTGGTTTCAATCTCTACCTCTTGCTGGTGATAGTGATGATCCTCGCCTCGGGAATCCTAGCGTCGCTTTGGACAGGACCAGCACTGAAACCCGAGGAAATTCTTGACGAGACAAGCTCGGCTGCGAAATGAGTTTCATCTCAAGGACAAAGGCCACATCGAGCTAGAAGCTCGAGGGCCTTTAACGCAATAGGTAGCGGCGGAGGGATTCGAACCCCCGACACGCGGATTATGATTCCGCTGCTCTAACCAACTGAGCTACGCCGCCGCAAGTCGCAAGCTATTGGCTCTGAACATCTTGCATTAGATGCCGACTTCAAGCTTTACGCTTCATCTGTTCACCAAGGACATTGCCAAACGAAACAACGTTCGGAAATTATCGGTCGTAACTGGCAGTCGGTAAAGGGGCAACTCTCAGTCAGCCCAATTTTTCAGGGGCGCCACATCGTATCGAGCCCCTGCACTACGCGTCTCCCTCCACGATCAGGGACGCAAACCGGGGATCGGGTCGTCGAGTGCCGTGGAGGCGGGTTCGATCTCTAACAATCTCGCTACCGTGGAGTGAAGGCGACGGCTATCGACGACACCGAGGTCGACACCGCCGAGTGGCTCACCGCTGCGCCATATTCCTAAAAATCCATGCATTTCCGGGGAGTCGGCCAGAGGATAACCGTGCATACCCAAGGGGCCACGCTCGGGATCAACCGGTCGGATTGGCGCGCCCGGGCTTTCGGAAAAGAAATAGCCGGGGTCGATAGAAACGACCACGTCGCCCGTGCGGCCGGGGGAATCATAGCCCCACTCGGCCGGCAGGTCCTCACGAGCGTAGGCATGGGCAAACGAATGCCTTTTGAATTTATCGAGAATGTAATCGCGCAACACACCCTTAGCTTCAGGATCGGTAACGAAATCGAGAAAAATATTGCCCACGCTGCCGCTGGTAAGGGTACGAACGTCCTCGGTGTAGGCGTCGGCAAGCAACCCTCGCAGGCTCACGAGCGTGTGAATTTCATCCATGCCGTGATCGGTACTGACTATGAAATACCATTGAACGTTGTCGCCGTGCTTTTCGTGAATCAGTTGTTCACACTGTTTAAAGGATTCGGCGAGCAGTGCGTCGGCTTGCTGGACGGCGATTTTCGTCTCAGGCGCGTGCGGACCATATTTATGTCCCGCGCTATCGACGCCGGAAAAGTAACCCATCAGCAGCTGCAGTGGTTGCGGATCGCGATCGCGGTTCCAGGCGTCCCAGAGTTGCTCCAAGCGATGCTGGTCGGAAAGTCCCGTGTCGTACGACTGAGTAAAATAGTCCGCCGCGTGAGGTCCAACCTGTTTTTGCGAGACAGGCCAATCGAACACGGCGGATCTAAGCCCTTGGCGCTTGGCGGTATTCCAAATCGGTTCGCACAAGATGAGACTGTTGTCGTTGGGATACGATACTCGATGATCGTTCACAATATCGTAAATCGCGTTGCCAATGATGCCATGGTCGCTGACCAAAGCCCCCGTGCATTGGGAAACGTGCGCAGGGAAGGTAAGCGACGGGAACACGGGAGCCAGCTCACGAGAGTACGCCCCCTCGGCAAGGAATCGTTCGAGAAACGGTGCGTCGACCGAGTCGACGTAGTCACCGCGGAGCCCATCGACGCTAATCCAGACGACAAGGGTGACGGGTTTGTCAGCAAACTCAGCAACAGTTGTCGATGGAGCAGGTTCTTCCGCCGTGGATTCCCCCGGTTCAACAGCGGCAGCAACCGGCGGAGTCTCTTGCGCTTTCACCACGAGTGGCGATGCTGCGGCAGCCGGTGAGGATTCCACAATCGCTTCCGCTTCAGTTGCCTGACGGCTGCAGCCAGCGACCCACAGCCCTAGCGTGGCGGATAAGAACATCAGCGGAGCAAGTGACCTGGCGCAGTGCATGAACCACCTGGAGGGGTTGGAAATGGCAGGAATGGAGGCAACTCGCCAAAGCGGCAATAAGGTCATGATGTGGCACAGAGTGCTAGCGGGCAAGTGCCAGCGTAAAACGTTCGGGCAATCCGCAAGAGGAACTTATGGGGAACGGTGCTACCAGCCACTGCCCACTCGCACTCATAGGTGTCAGGCCAGGCGTTATTCAGTTGACTTGCCAGCAGTGCATCACCCTCCAGGCGACTTGGTGCCAATGCCGATACTTTTCCTGGTATACCAATTTTTCTCACCTTATGGATTGTGAGGTCAGGATGCTCTCACTCGCCCTGAGACCCTTGCGTCAGTTCGCGCAGGCTTTGCTTGCCAACGACTCTCCCCGGCAAGTTGCCTGGGGGTTCACGCTGGGGATGATGATCGGCCTCGTGCCCAAAGGCAACCTGACTGCGATTGTGCTGGGCATGATCTTGTTGGGGCTTCGCACAAACAAACCCGTAGGCCTCGTCGGTATCTGCCTGTTCACATACCTCGGTCTCTTTGTCGATGGGTTCGCCCATAGCCTTGGTTCCGCGGTGCTCGTGTGGGAGCCGATACGCGGGTTTCATGAGACGCTATTCGCCGCGGCAATCAGCCCGCTCTTGGGGTGGAATAATACCGTGGTTGTGGGGCAACTGCTCATCGGGCTGTATCTCGCATACCCCACCTATTGGTTGATGCATCGATTCGCCGTGAAGGTGCAACGGCCATTGAGCACATGGTTGTTGCGATACAAAGCCGTCCGATGGCTGCGAGGAGCGGAGGTCGGCACGCAATGGGGGATGGAAGGTTGATACCCAATTCTTGGAAAATCATTCGCTGGAAATATGTCGCCCCGCGACTGTTGATCTTCGTGGCCCTCATGGCGAGCGCGCGATTTGGCCTCGACCCGCTCTTGCATTACTTGATTGTCTCCACGGGTCAGTCCGCCACCGGTGCCAAGGTGGAACTCGCCGCGGCGGAGACTTCACTCCGCGCGGGACGGCTGGAGCTCCGCGGCTTGCAGGTCGCGAATCCCGATTCGCTGTTGCGAAACTTGGTCGAAGCCGAGCGGGCTGAACTCTTGATCGACATGAACGCCCTGTTTCACAATCGGCTGGTGATTCGCAACGGAGAAATCTCGGGGCTCGAATTCGATACCGAACGCTCCGAATCGGGAGAACTCGAAATCCTTGTCGAAGAAACAGTTGGACCCTCGGCTCTCGATCCTCTCGTCGCCCAAGCAAGTGAATGGGCCGGTGATTGGCTAGAACAAGCGGGTGATCGGCTTGACAGCGATTTTGCCGACCAATTGCAAACGCCTCAAGTGGCCGAGGACCTCGAACAACGCTGGAAACAACAAGGGGCAATGCTCCGCGCTCGTACCGACGAACTGAAAGCTCGTGGCCAACAACTCGAAACAGAATTCCGTGAGGCGAAGAAAAATCCCCTGCGGGGCATCGAGCGCATTCCCGCGCTGCAGGCCCAACTGAAAACCGTGCAGCAAGAATTGATTTCGCTGCAACTAGAAATCAAAAATCTTCCTGAACAGGTAAAGACCGACCGCAATTCGCTCAACGTCGCCCGCAAAGCCGACGAAGCATTCATCCGCGAGCAACTCAAATTCGGCCGACTCGATGGCGACAATCTCACGCAAGTGATGTTGGGCCAGCCGGTCGCCAAGAATCTGCAAAGTGCCTGCGACTGGCTCGCCTGGGCCCGCAACCGTTTGCCTACGAACTCGACCAAACAAATTGCCAAGCAGCGGAGCCGCGGCACGACTGTCAATTTCGCGTTTGCACAGCCCAAATTGCACATCGAGCGACTCGGTCTTACGCTAACGGCACCCGTAGCGGGCACACAGACGCATTTCACCGGATCGCTCACCAATGTCTCGGATCAGCCACGCTTGCTCGCCGAGCCTGCCCGCTTGGAACTAATCGCGCGGGGCGAAATTCCTGTTACGCTTGAAGTGATTTCCGATCGCCGTACGGACACGCCGCGAGAAGAATTGTTTTTGGCTTGTTCGGCCATTCCGCTCGCAGGGCAAACGGTCGGCAATCAAGACAAGCTCGCCATGCGAATGTCGCCGGGAACCGCCAATTTTCGCGTCGAGCTTGTGCTCACCGGCGAAAAAATCGCGGGCAGCATTGCCTTTCTGCAACCCAATTGCCAGATCGCCCCGCTCGCCAATTCCAGCAGCAACCCAACTTTAATTACCGCGTTGACTCAAGCACTCGGCAACATCGATCAACTTTCCGCCGAGGTGCAACTTGCCGGCACGCTCAAACGGCCGGAGTTCAAAATCGAATCGCAACTCGGCCAACAACTCGCCGACGGCATCAGCAACGCCGTGCTAGACCTGGCAAGTAAGAAAAGCGAAGCGATGCTTGCCGAGGTGTCGGCCAAGATGAACGAACGGCTCACCCAACTGGAAACGACGAAGAACACGCTGCAACAAGAGCTGCTCGCCAAGCTGGGCGAGAATCAGAAGCTCGTCGAGGGGCTCGCCGCGATCGGCGGCAGCGACGAACGCTTGTCGGTCCCCCAGTTGGGTTCGCTGGGGAGTGGGTTATTGCGGAAGTAGCGACGCTATCGCTTTACTGCCTCGTCGGTTATCCTGCGACCATGGCATCGGACCATGAAACTTTGAATTCTCGCGCGGTCGCTTTGTGCCGCGAGATGGCGAGCAAGAAGGCAGCCCTTCAAATTCACGTCGACACCGCCCCCTGCGGCGCGACGCTCATTGATTGTGGCATTGCCGTGCCGGGGAGCCGCGAGGCGGCGATTCTGCTTGCGCGGGTTTGCCTGGCCGATCTCGCGGAAGTTTTCATAGATGACTCCGCGGTACCGTGGCCTATGATAACGGTCTCAACCAAGGAGCCGGTGTGTGCGTGTCTCGCTTCTCAATATGCCGGTTGGGAAATCAAAGGCGATGATTTCTTTGCGATGGGCTCGGGGCCGATGCGTGCTGCGGCGGGGCGGGAGACGCTGTTCAATGACATTGGTTACCGCGAATCCGCAAGCGAGTGTGTCGGGGTGTTGGAGGCGAGTCGGTTGCCGTCAGATGCGGTTTGTTTGGAGATTGCCGAGAAGTGCGGCGTCGAGCCTGAACGGCTTGCGCTGCTCGTGGCTCCGACGCATTCGCTATGTGGCACGTTGCAGATTGTCGCTCGTAGTGTCGAGACAGCTCTGCACAAATTGCACGCCTCGGAATTTGATTTAACGCGGATCGTTTCTGGTCGCGGAGCGGCACCGCTGCCGCCGCTGGCGAAAAATGACTTCAAAGCGATTGGGCGTACGAACGATGCGATACTTTATGGCGCACAGGTCACCCTTGAAGTTTGCGGCGATGACGAATCGCTCTTGGAAATCGGACCACAGATCCCCAGCGTTGCGTCGGCCGATTATGGCCGGCCCTTCGCGGAGATCCTGGCCCACTACGACAACGATTTTTATCGCGTCGACCCACTGCTCTTCAGCCCCGCCGAAATCGAACTGGTGAATGTTGATTCCGGGAACAGCTTTCGCTTTGGCGAAGTGAATCAAGAATTGCTGCTGCAATCGTTCAACCCATGAAAATCGCCCTCCTAGGCAACGCCGGCAGTTGGTACACGAGCGATCTCGTTCGCGCGGCAGGTGATCAGCACGAGATTCATTCGCTTCTGTTCCAACAGCTCGCCTCGACGGTTGACGCCATGACAACCGTTCACACCCAGGACATTGCGCTAAACAACTTTGATGCCATACTCGTACGCTCGATGCCGACGGGGAGCTTGGAGCAAATCATTTTTCGCATGGATGCACTGGCGAATCTTGCCACGGCCGGCGTGAAAGTCGTGAATCCACCGCGGGCCATAGAAGTAGCGGTTGACAAATATCTGGCCTCAACGCGACTTGCCGCGGCGGGGCTCCCCGTTCCTCGCACGATCACATGTCAGACGGTCGAGCAAGCACTCGCGGCTTTTGAAAGTCTCGGCGGCCATGCCGTGCTCAAACCGCTGTTTGGCAGCGAGGGCCGCGGCATAGTGCGGCTCCGCGATGAAGCCACTGCGCTTTCCACTTTCAAAGAACTTGAGCAAATCGGCTCGGTGTTTTATTTGCAGGAATTCGTCGAGCACGAAGGTTGCGATTTGCGACTGTTGGTAATCGGTGACGAAGTGCTCGGCATGAAAAGACGAAACCCTGACGATTGGAGGACCAACATCAGCCTCGGGGCTATCGGCGAACCGCTCACTGTCACCAGCGAACTCGCTGAACTTGCCCACCGCGCGGCCGCTGCCGTGGGCGCGCCGCTGGCGGGAGTGGATTTGCTCCCCGCACGTGATGGGCGGCTGTTGGCCATCGAAGTGAACGCCGTCCCCGGTTGGCGGGCCCTCGCCGATGTCACCGGCGTCGACGTCGCGGCGAAAGTTCTGAATTTGCTTGCAGCCTAGTAATCGCCGCTTTAGGGCGGTTCACGGAGCAATTGTCGCCAAGATTGCCCACGCCCGGGCGAATACCCTGCCAACATGCCGTGAAAAGTCTGCTGCCGTCATCTACGAGAGAATTCGCGTTTTTCCAACGACAGCACTTTCGCCTCCTATTACAATGAGGCGTAAGTTTCCCGGCACAATATTGCCAACGTACGAGGTGCTTAGCGATGTTACACATCATTTTCCTGATTGCGGCGATTGTCGGCGGTACCGTGATGGTCTGCCAGTTCGCGCTCACGCTCATGGGCATGGGCGGCGATGGGGGAGAACTTACCGACGGTGATTTCACCGGTGATGGTGGTACCTCAGCCGACGCGGGTTATGATGGCGACTTCGCCGGCGAACATCACACTCCGCTGGGCCATGCGGGTGATGCCGACTATCAGCACCCCGACAGCACGTGGTTGTTTGGAGTGTTATCGTTCCGCACCTTGATCGCCGCGGCGGCGTTTTTTGGCGTGGCAGGAGAAACGGCGCTCAGTGCGGGGTATTCCTCCGGCATTGCCATTGCGATTGCGGTCCTCGTCGGCATCGCCGCGATGTACGGCATGTATTGGTTGATGCAGGGAATTTCGCGCCTCACTTCGTCGGGGAACGAGCGGATCGGCTCTGCACTCGGCAAGCAAGCCATCGTGTACGTGCCGATCCCCGCCGAGGAACGCGGCATGGGCAAGATCCAAGTCTCACTGCAGAATCGCACAGTCGAATTTCAAGCGGTTTCCACGGAATCCGCGACTCTGCGCACCGGCGAAACCGTAGAAGTCATCGGCGTAAAGAACAGCGATACCGTCTCCGTGCGGCGATTGAGGGAAACTGTTAACGCATAACGCGTTTTGATAGAACACATTGGTGGGAAGTTAAATGAACGAACTGCTCTTGTTGGCGGCTATGAATACATCGACGCAAATCGGCTTGGCGATTCTCGCAGGCTTTGTGGCGATCATCTTTTTCTCGACGATCATCCTCTTGAAATCAAACTACAAGCGATGCTCCAGTAACCAGGTACTGGTGATCTTCGGTAAGACTAAACAGGGCCAAGCCGCCAAGACGGTGCATGGCGGGGCCGCTTTCGTCTGGCCGCTGTTCCAAGATTATCGGTATCTCAGCCTGGAGCCGATTCAAATTGAGATTCCCCTGCGCGGTGCCCTATCGATGGAGAACATCCGCGTCAACGTGCCGAGCGTCTTTACGGTCGCCGTTGGTACGGCCCCCGAGGTGATGACCAACGCGGCAATTCGCCTGCTGGGGCTCGCCACGCCGCAAGTTCGCAAGCAAGCCGAGGAAATCATCTTCGGCCAACTGCGTCAAGTGATCGCGTCGATGCAAATCACCGACATCAATCGCAACCGCGATACGTTTCTCGAGCACATCCAAGGTTCGGTGGAACCGGAGCTCAAGAAGATCGGCCTTGTGTTGATCAACGTCAACATCACCGACATCACCGACGAAAGCGGCTACATCGATGCGATTGGCCAAAAGGCCGCTTCGCAGGCGATTCAACAAGCTCGCGGTGACGTGGCCGACGAAGAGAAGCAGGGCGAAGTTCGCGTGGCTCAGGCCAATCGCGAGCGGGCCATTCAAGTAGCCAGCGCCACGAAAGAGCAGCAAATTGGCACCCGCGACGCCGAACGTGAACAAGCTACACGAATTGCCGAAATGGCGAAGCTCCAGTCCGTCGCCGAACAATCGGCGGCGTTCCAGCGCGATACGGAGGTTAAGCAGGCCGAACAGCAAATGCGCATCACGGTCGCCGAGGCAAATGCGACGGCGGTCGAAGGGGAAAATCTTTCTGAGGCCAAGATCGCGCAGTCGCAAGCGACGTTGCTCATGCAGCGCGCGGACGCCTACCAACGCGGCGAATCTCGCAAGCGAGAAGCCGAAGCGGCGGTACTCGAAGTGCAAAACCGGGCGATGGCGAAAGCCGCCCTTGCTGAAGCGGAAAAAATCGAAGCCGAGGAGCGGGCGAAGCTGGAAGCCCCCGCCAAGGCCCAAAAGGCCCGCATCGTAGTTGACGCCGAAGCCGAGGCCGAAAAAATTCGTTTGGAAGCAGCTGGTGAGGCAGCTGCGATTTACGCCAAGCTTGAAGCCGAAGCCCGCGGCCAATACGAAATCCTCGCCAAGAAGGGTGAGGGCCTCAAGTGCATCGTCGAAGCGTGCGGAGGAGCGAAGGAAGCGTTCCAACTCATGATGCTCGAGCATCTCGACACGCTCGCCGAAAGTTCCGCCAAGGCGATTTCGAACATCAAGTTCGATAAGATCATCGTCTGGGAAAATGGCGCACAAAATGGCCGTTCGAGCACTGCTGATTTTCTCCATAAGATGGCGGGGACCTTGCCACCGATGATGCAGGTGATGCGCGACATCGGCGGGATTGAAATCCCCGAAAGCTTGGCGAAACTCGCCGGAGAGGGGGATCCGGTCGAGCATGTCGGCAACGGCCGCGTACCGACAGTCAAACAGGCGACTCCAGCCGAGCCGAAATAGGCAGCGAACGAGCGAAAGCGTAGAATCAAAGTACCTATTTAGCCACGCCGCTTGCGGCGAGAGAGGGCGGGACAAGTTCCGCCGCCAAATAGCACTTTGACTCCGGAATCTCTTTCATGCCTTTCAGCATTACCTTCCAAGAACCGCTGTGGCTCGTGCTGTTGGCACTCGTGCCGGTGATCTGGATTCTGTCGCGGCGGAGCATGGGGGCACTCGGCGGTTGGCGAGCGATCCTGGCCAACTCGCTGCGATCGCTGGTGCTCACGGGGTTAATCCTCGCGCTCGCCGGGCCGCAGTGGAATCGGTTCAGCGAGAACGTGGCGGTCGCCTATCTCTTGGATCAATCGGAGAGCATCCCCGCGGAATATCGCGGTGAAATGCTCCGCTACGTGACCGACAACGTCGAGCGGCATCGCCAGGAAGCGGTCGGTGATCGGGCGGCGGTGATCGTATTCGGCCGCGAGGCGGCGGTGGAAGTCCCCCCCGTGGCCTTCGCCCCCGGGGGTCGCAATATCGAAACCCTCATCGATCCCACGGCGACGAATTTGGAAGATTCGCTCGCCAAGGCCGCGGCGTTGCTCCCCAACAGTTCAGCCCGCCGCGTGGTGATTGTCTCCGATGGTAATGAAAACCTCGGCACCGCGACCCGGCAATCGCAACGATTCATACAAGCGGGAATCGGCGTGGACGTGGTCCCCACCCCCACCGGCGGCAAACAAGACGTCGCAGTGGAAAGCGTTGCCGCCCCCAGCACGGCGAAGAAGGACCAGCCGATGGAAGTTCGCGTGGTCCTCAACAATCAAGGAGAAGCCCCTGTCCCCGCGGCAGGAAGTTTGCGGATCGTTCGTAAAGCGGGTGGCCGCGAGGAAACCATCGCTGAGGAGCGGATGACGCTACCGGTGGGCAAATCGGTGTTTTCGTTTCGTGAACTTCCCACGGAGTCGGATTTCTTCGTGTACGAGGCCCGCTTCATTCCCGACAAGCCGGGCGAGGATCGATTTCTGGCGAACAACGTGGCCACCGGTTTTACTGACGTGCGAGGCAAGGGCCGGGTGCTCTTGTTGGAAGATTATCAGTTCCCAGGCGAGTTCGATTCGCTCGTCGAGAGTTTACGCAACGAGGGAATTGAAACCGACGTCATCACCAGCGATCGCGCGTTCTCTTCGCTCGCCCAGTTGCAGCGCTACGACAGCGTGATTCTTGCCAACGTGCCGCGCGTGGCCGGGGATGCCGCGGGGACGTTTGTGAGTTTATCCGACGAGCAGATCGGCATGCTCGTGCGGAATACCAAGGAACTCGGCTGCGGGCTGGTGATGATCGGCGGCCAGCGAAGTTTCGGCGCCGGAGGTTGGGCCGGTTCGGAATTGGAAAAGGCGATGCCGGTCGATTTTCAAATCAAGAATGCCAAAGTGATTCCCGTCGGCGCCCTCGCGCTCGTGATCGACAAGTCAGGCTCGATGGCAGGTGAGAAACTCAGCTTGAGCCTCGCCGCGGCGCGGGAAGCGATCAAGATGATGGGCCCGCGTGATTTTATCAACGTCGTCGCCTTCGACGAAATGCCCTACAACGTCGTACCGCTGGAGCGAGTGGGGAACGGGCGGAATTCGATGGCACGCGTGTCGCGTATTACCATCGGTGGCGGTACCGATCTTTATCCGGGCATGAAGATGGCCTATGAATCACTCAAACAGGCTGATGCGGCTGTGAAGCACATGATCGTGCTCACCGACGGCATGACCCCCGAGGCTGAGTTTGTCGCTCTCTGCCGACAAATGCGTGAAGACAAAATCACCGTCAGCGCAGTGGCCGTGGGAACTGATGCTGATCGAGCGCTCCTTTCAAGAATCGCCACCACGGGGAAGGGGAAATTCTACGCCGCGCCCAACCCTCGGGCTGTGCCACGGATTTTCATGGTCGAAGCTCGCCGGATCGCCACCCCTGTGATTCGTGAACTGAGCCCGCCGGTCGCACCGCTGCGAATTGCCGACCATCAAATGCTGACTGGCATCGAAGGGGAATTTCCGCCGCTTGGGGGATTCGTGCAAACTACCATGAAGGAAAATTCGCTCGTCGAGGTGCTGCTCCGTTCACCTGTGCCAGTTGTCGAAAAAAATGCCACGGTGCTCGCCACGTGGACTTACGGATTGGGCAAGACCGCGGCACTGACGACCGACGCCGGCAGCTTGTGGGCTAGTTCATGGAAGGGTTGGGACAATTACGAGAAATTCTTTTCGCAACTCGTGCGATGGTCGATGCGGCCGACCGGTGAGCAAGGAAATTTCATCATCGCGACGCAAACCGATGGCAATCGCACGCAGGTGGTGGTCGACGCGCTCGACGAGGATGATAAGTTCGCCAACCAACTCGGCTTATACGGCAGCGTCGTCGGACCGGGTTTGGAGCCAATTCCACTCACGATGCAACAAACAGCCCCGGGACGCTACTTGGGTGAATTCACTTCCACTGATCCGGGCAGCTATTTCGTGACGATTTCGACCCCCACGGGCTCTATGCTGCGAGCCGGGGTGAATGTCGGAGCATCGCGGGAATACAGCGATTTCGAAGTGAATCTACCACTTTTGGAACGCTTGGCCGGCAATACGCCGCGTGGCGGCGTACCGGGGCAAATGGTCTTAGCAGCCGGTGAAATGCCTTTTGCTTCGGAAGCAGGGAACAAATTGGCGCAGGACTTGGACCCCTTCCGCCGTGATTTGCCTCCGGCGATCACAAGCCGAGACGTGTGGCCGACTTTAGTCGTGGTGGCGTGCGTGGTGTTTCTCAGCGATATTTTTGTTCGCCGCGTGCAGCTCGATTTCCGCGGCTTGGGTGCGCGGGTTTCCGCTTGGGTCACGCGCCACAAAGTTGTCGAAGCCCCCGCCACGCTTGCGCGATTGTCTGCGAAGAAAGCTGAGGTTCGGGAGCGATACCAACCGGCGCCGAGAGCAGAGGTTCCGAGCGAGGCTGTTGTCGTCACTGCTCAGAAACCGGTCACCGCGAAACCGCAAGCGGTGAAGCCTGCTGAAACTCTGCAGCCGACCGTTGAGGAGACGATGACGGCGCGGTTGCTCGCCGCCAAGAAGGCTGTAAAGGACAATCACTGGCGGCGCGAGGACTAAAAACGGCTCAACCGCGCGTGCCGATTTCTTTCGCGGGGTTGCCGCCGACGATGGTTGCCGCCGGCACGCTCTTCACGACGACGCTTCCCGCGGCGGCAATGGCATTGGCATGCACTTCCACGCCACTCATGAGCGTGACTCGCGCGCCGATCCAGGCACCATTGTGAACCACTATCGGCTTGGCCAGTAAAGCAAAAATGGGGCTGCGATGGTCGTGGCTGCCAGTGCAAAAATAAGCAAGCTGTGACACGCAGACGTGATCGCCGATCTTCACGTTCTCGACATTATCGATCCAGACATCCTGGCCGATCCAGCAGTGATCGCCGATGGTAAGTCGCCAGGGATATTTGATGCGGACGTGTGGCTTGATCACCACGCCTATGC
>JBGTEU010000177.1:0-2763 GCA_041747595.1 Bythopirellula sp. | reverse complement strand
CCCGATGGACTCGAGATCACGGGCGACGTTTACCACGAACGGTTGGGTCGCTCACAGCGTGAAGTGAAGGTCGCACTCTTGGACCAACGAGCCGTCGCGGGAATCGGCAATATCTATGCCGCTGAAATCTTGCACCTTGTGGGAATCCATCCCCAGCGGCGGTGCAACGAGATCACGAAGCGCGAATGGAAAAAAATCGCCGACGCAACGCACAAAGTGCTTCTATCGGCGATTCGCCACGAAGGTTCGACGCTCGGCGCGAACGGCACCTATCGCAATGCGCTCAACAAGAAGGGTGGCTATCAAAACAAGCACCGTGTCTACGGCCGCGCGGGGAAGCCGTGCATCCGCTGCAAGAAGGGAGTCATCAAACGGATCGTCCAGGCCCAGCGGTCGACGTTCTTTTGTGCGAAGTGTCAGAAGTAGAGAACCACGACGCGTTAAGGGTAAAGTTTCTCAATGTTACGCGAAGCATGATAAATCCTCAGCACATGGACCGCATCTTCCAGCACGTCGTAATAGACTAAATAGTTTCCGACGATGAGCCTGCGTGTCCGTTCGCCGAATCGAGGCTGTTGCTCACCGAGATAAGGATTGCTGGCGAGCATCTCAATACGGCGATCGATAAGTCGTAAAAGTCGATCAGCAGCAGTCGGATTCTTTGCTTCCGTAGCAACATACTGCCAGATGGCGATCAAGTCTTTTTCAGAGTGTGCCGAGCGGATGAGTTGCAGCATATTCCGCTCAAGTCGATTGCCGCCGCCGTGCTTCGGCTATGACGGCTTCAATGTCGCGGACCCCCAGTTCACCACGGGCGATTTCTTCACGAGCAATTTGCAGGCCCTCACCGATATATTCCGCATCGAGAAGTGGTTCCGCTCCTTGCTCAATTAAGAGAAAGACCCTCTGACTTTCCGAGTCGTGAATATGCAGCGGTAATCCGGCGTTTGCTAAAACTGCTTGTCGCTGGTCAGGAGTAAGTTCGAATGACATGGGAATTGATGCCGCGATTGCGAAAGCCTTGTTGGGTGGGGTCGTTGCTATCTGATTATACTTTCAGATTGTTTCGTTTCAAACGCTGGGCAGCCTTCCCGTGGCAGGTAGGACCGCCGCCTGCCGCTAGGAAACGTTAGTTCTCTTGGACTCGCTCAAGAGCAGCCAGTCGATCTTCCGCGGCGCGCTTGGCGACGGCGTTGCCCAGTTTCGTCGCGCGGCGATAAAAGACTTTGGCGACTTCCGGCTGGCCCGAGGCTTCGGCATCGCGGCCCCGGCGGAGATAAACGTCGCCATCCACCGATTCTACGGGGCGACCCAAAACGTCGAACTTCGCGCCGCGACGACGGGCGGCCTCGGCCAACAGAGCCCGGTCGATTTCCGAGTTGTCGATCACCGTGGCCGTCATCGACAAGTCGCCGATATGCGAGCCGCTGTCGAAGGAACTGCCAACCTTATCAAAGCGTGTGCGGCCATGGGTTGAATAGGTCACCCCGCCCAATGAAATCGCACCGCGAGTCGGCACGACAACCGTCGTGGTGACGCCGAAGTAGTGCAGCGTCGGCAACTGCACGGTCTGTTGCTGGACGAGTTGGGCCTGAGCAAGTTGGCAGGTAAACGCGAATGCAATGCAATGTAAAATTCTGGTCGACAAACAATCATGGATTCCGAACATTGCTGCTCCAGTACAATATCGCCTTTTAATGTGTGGTGATCGATTGAATCGCGCGGCTGCGGAACTCGCGCAGGGCGTCGACGAGCTCCTGCATCGATTGAAACCGCTCGATGGGGTTCTTCTCCAGGGCCTTCATCGTGATGGCGGAAAGCTGCTTGGGAATTTGCCGCTTCGGGGCACGCTCGACGGGGGGAATCGTTTCCTCTTTGAGAATCATCTCGAACGTTTCGTTAATGTTCTCCCCACGATGTGGCTCTTTGAGCGTCAACACTTCATAGAGCACGGCGCCGACGCCGTAGATGTCGGTGCGGCCGTCGATGTTCTCACCCCCGCCGCGGATCTGCTCGGGCGACATGTAAAGCGGCGTGCCGGGGCGTTGGCTGGCGTCGGTGAGCACTTCGTGCTCCATCTCCTGCCGCTCGGTATCGTCGTTGGCCCAAACCTTGGCGACGCCCCAGTCGAGCAAAATCACTTCGCCATACGACCCGATTAAAATGTTCTCGGGCTTGACGTCGCGATGCACGACGCCGTGAACGTGGGCATACGAGAGCGCATTGCAGACCTGAATGATGATTCCCAACATGCGGTCGAGATTGTAAGTGGCAATTGCCTGATCATCGCCGAGGGTTTGCTTGTCGAGAATCTCGCGTAGCGTGTCCCCCTCGACTTTTTTCATCGTGAAGTACAATCGGCCTTCGAGGTCGTGACCGATTTCATAGACCGGCACGGTCGCGGGGTGCTGAAGCTGCGCGGTCACACGGGCCTCGCGCAGAAAGCGCGATTTCATGTATTCGTTTTGGGCCAGGTGCGGATGCAGAGTCTTCATCACCACCGTGCGGCCCAAGTTGCTATCACGGCATGTTTGCAATATCGCCGAGCCACCCTTCGCTAGCGGCGAAAAGTCGCTGTAGCGCGTGAAGCTGTTCGAATAATATTGCGAGAGCTGCCGATCGGTATCCTTGGCGTCGATCTGCGGGTAATGATCGTCCGGCGGGTGATCGGTTGGTGATTCGGACATGATTGAGCCTACATAGAAAATTGCGAGGTGTGCCTATGCACAATTGTAGCGCTTGCGAGACAGCATGGCGAGGGTG
>JBGTEU010000176.1:0-3207 GCA_041747595.1 Bythopirellula sp. | reverse complement strand
GTGCGGGTGCGGTATCCGCTGAGTCGGCGCGCCGACGCGACGGCCGTGGCCTCGTTCGAGTTCGTGAACCCGTCCGGCGAGGCGGTGCCGCTGGCCGGGCTGGGTGAGTTGCACCTGCGGCCGTCGCTGGCCGAGATCAGCCGGTTCGACGGCCTCCGCTGCAACATCATCAAGGGATACACGCGCAACGGCGCGTTGCCGATCGACGTCGCGGAACAAGTGCGGGCCGAGATCGACGCCGAGGGGCTGCGGCCGGCCGGCTACACGATGCACCTCGGCGGCACGGCCGAGCAAGAGTCCGACAACGCGGGCATCCCCGCGGAAGTTCCTGAAGTCGATCCGTCGGATGAAGTGCGAAAGATTATTGATCAGGTGATGGGGCCGGCGGGAGATGATCAAGCGCCCCTCAATGACGCTCGCATCCCGGGGCCGAATTAGCAGGATCGTTGTCTGATAGTTTGACGGTGGTCCATTGGCTGCCAGTCGACCGCTTGATTCTTGCCCAGTTGGGTTGCGAGATTACCAATCTCGTGTCATGACGACGATATTCTTATGCCATCGGTTGTCTCTCTAGACTTCCCAACGTGTGAAGCCGCTATTGCACGTGCTTCCTGTTCCTGAATGGCGCACGATGTGCTTTCGCGCTCAGGCAACTTAATCACCAACACGGGAATTGAGGGCACACGAAATGGCGAAAAGGCTGAAAAAAGGGACTGAAATCACGTCGGAAATGGGCGAAGGGGGCGAAACTCATCAAACTTCTGGCGGCGCGGGGGAGCGAATGACGACCAATCAAGGCCTGCCGATTTCTGACGACCAAAATACTCTCACAGTGGGCCCGCTTGGACCGCAATTGCTCGAAGACTTTGTCATGCGTGAGAAGATCACGCACTTCGATCACGAGCGGATTCCCGAGCGAGTTGTCCATGCACGCGGGTACGGCGCTCACGGTTACTTTCAACCTTACAAGTCACACGCCGATCTTACCAAGGCGGCCTTCCTGCAAAAGCCCTCGGAAAAGACGCCAGTTTTTGTCCGCTTTTCGACGGTCGCCGGCAGCAAAGGCTCATTCGACACGGCCCGCGATGTCCGCGGTTTTGCCGTCAAGTTCTACACGAGTGAGGGGAACTACGACCTTGTGGGTAACAATATCCCCGTCTTCTTCATTCAAGACGGGATGAAGTTTCCCGATTTGATTCACGCAGTGAAACCCGAACCAGATCGTGAATTTCCCCAGGCCCAGTCGGCACACGATACGTTTTGGGATTTTGTGTCGTTGATGCCCGAGAGCATGCACATGCTGACGTGGATCATGTCGGACCGTGCGATCCCTCGTTCGTTCCGCATGATGGAAGGATTCGGCGTTCACACTTTCCGCATGATCAACACGAAGGGTGACGTGAAGCTCGTGAAATTCCATTGGCGGCCGAAACTTGGAACAATCTCGCTGATTTGGGACGAAGCGGTGAAGATTTCCGGTGCCGATCCGGATTTTCATCGCCGTGATCTGTGGACCTCGATCGAGCGGGGAGAGTTTCCCGAGTATGAATTGTCGGTCCAAGTCTTTACCGAGAAGCAGGCCGAGAAATTCGACTTCGACGTGCTCGATCCCACGAAGATCGTGCCGGAAGAAATCGTGCCCCTCACGCCGCTGGGAAAGATGGTGCTCGACCGGAACGTCGACAACTTTTTCGCCGAGACCGAACAAGTGGCTTTTTGCCCGTCGCATATCGTGCCGGGGATCGATTTTTCGAACGACCCGCTGTTGCAAGGGCGGCTGTTCTCGTACTTGGATACGCAACTCTCACGGCTGGGAAGCCCGAATTTTCATCAGCTCCCCATCAACGCCCCAAAGTGCCCGATGGCGAACCTGCAGCGCGATGCCCATATGCAAATGGACGTACCGAAGCAAGGTCGGGCGAACTACGAACCCAATAGCCTCGATCCCACCTCCCCGCGAGAAAGCCCCAAGACGGGATTCGTCAGTTTTCCCGCCCCCGAAGCGGGAGACAAAATGCGAATCCGCCCCGAGAGCTTCGCCGACCATTACACGCAGGCGACGTTGTTCTTTAAGTCGCTCACCGAGCCGGAACAGCGGCACACCATTGGCGGGTTTTCGTTCGAACTCGGCAAGGTAAAAACTCTTGCCGTGCGGACACGGATGCTCGGGCACTTGCAACTCATCGATCCTAAACTCGGCGAGCAGGTGGCCATGAATCTCGGCATGGAAGGTATGGCCGACAAGATCAAGCCCGCCGTGCAGCCGGGGAGTCCCAAGCCTTCGAAGGCCTTGTCGCAATATGCGAAGGCACCGCAATCGATCGAAGGCCGTAAGGTCGGGCTGCTTACCACTGATGGTATTCCCGGCAGGCTTTACAGCACCTTGCTTAAGGAAATAAAGGCCGAAGGAGCGCAAGTGGCGGTGATTACCCCGAAGGCGGGGCCCGTGGCAACCGACGGCGGCAAAGAAGTGACCCCCGACGACTTTCTCACGGGTGCCCCGTCGGTGCTGTTCGATTGCGTCGTCATCGCCCCGGCGGAGGATCAGGTGGAGATGCTGCTCACCGAGGCGGCGGCCATCGATTGGATCCGCGACGCCTTCGCCCATTTGAAGGTGATCGCTTACACGGCCGCTTCCCAACCGTTGATCGACGAGGCGGGCATCGAAATCGACGAAGGCGTGATTAAACTCGCCGGCAACGACCTCAGCGCGTTCATCACGCAGGCGAAGAAGCATCGCATTTGGAAACGCGAGCCGACGTTGCGGACGTTTTAGGAAATGTCCAACGACCAATTCACGCGAGAGAACTGGTATTTCTATCTATGAGATTGGCCAAGTATGCCGCAATGCTTCGTTTAAATATCATCGAGAGAAATCGGCAGGTCATTTGGTCGCGGTAGACGGGCGCCGTGTCGAAAGCCGATGACGCGATGTTGGTTGTCGTCGACTGTATAGAGGGCCAAGTAACGACCGATCCGCAGTCGACCGACCATGAAGAAAAGTAAACTCACCCCCAGAAGTGGCAACGAATTCACTGATCTGGGAATCCCCAACCCCGAGGAGTATCTGGCGAAATCGCAGTTGGCCGTTGAGATTTTAAGATCGCTAAGGCGCTGAGTCGCTTGTAGTGATGAGGGTAGAGAAATTCTCCCCTACCGCGATGCTTTTACGTATAGCTGTCACGCGAGATTGGCCACTTAGTGCCG
>JBGTEU010000175.1:0-2299 GCA_041747595.1 Bythopirellula sp. | reverse complement strand
CCAACATCCTGAATTCCGACCCATTCTACCCCACCCACCTCAGCCAATCGAGCACTATTTTTGAGCCACTTTTCATCCCGACAGTTCCTCAAATCGAATACAAGCCCGACGCGCGAGCGAGTGGATCAATGGAGACATCAGCAATTTGAAATAGGGCCACCCAGACAACCCATTGCCGCAAGTTACGGCATGCAAACGAGTTACGCGCGGCGCCCCGGTCCACCCAGGCTGGATGTCCCCCGGCTCCCGCCAAATATACGGACCTGTCTCAATACCGTTCGGCACGGCATTTGCGCCACGGAATTTGGGCAATTTACGCAGTATAAATCGACTTGCGCCCGGTCGGTGAATCGGGCATAATCGATGGCATGGGTGCCAAGGCTAAACCAGCGATCAAAGAGTCGGATGTCACCAGCTTGAAGTATTTCGACAAGCTGGCACCCCTCCTTTCTCGTCTTCACAACGATGGCTGCGAGCGTGATCGGGCCGGTAATCGCACACTGCATTACGATCAGTACTGCCTGCTGATGCTGCTCTACTTGTTTAATCCGATTGTCACTTCGCTACGCGGCGTTCAGCAAGCGAGTGAACTGAAGAACGTGCAGAAAAAGCTGGGCTGCTCCAGGTCATCGCTCGGTTCACTCTCGGAAGCAACCCAGGTCTTTGATCCCCAGCGGCTCCAAGAAATCATCGCCGAGCTAGGGGAACAACTTCAGCCACTCGTTCAAGACACACGGCTCGCTGACATAAAATCAACGATCACGCTGGTCGATGGCACGCTGGTGGCTGCCTTGCCGAAGATCATGGAGGCTTCTTGGCGGAAATCCAACACCGGCAGTGGCATGGTCAAATGGCGATTACACACGCACTTTGAAATCCTGAGGGGTGTACCGACGCGAATCGATGTGACCGGCAACGTCGGCGGCGAGGATGACGAACGGGCCGTGCTTGCCAAGGTCGTCGAGGCCGACCGACTGTATGTCGCCGATCGAGGCTACGCCAAGTTTACGCTCTTCAATCAGATCGTCGCCGCGAAGAGCAGCTATGTTTGCCGACTACGCGATAATAGTGTTTGGGAAACGGTGACGGAGAATTACCGTAACGACGACGCGGCCATCGATGAAATCATCAGCGACGAAGTCGTCCGTGTTACCAACGGTAACGCAATCAGCCGGCCCGATCATCCGCTTCGCGTGGTCTGCGTGCGGATCAATCCGCACACCAGTCGCGGCAAGTATCGTGGTGGATCGAGCGGTGTCGATAGCGATGGCATTCTACGAATCGCGACGAATCTGCTCGATGTTCCTGGCGAGACGATCGCGCTGATGTTCGCCAAACGTTGGGCCATCGAGACGTTCTTTCGCTTCTTCAAGCATATTCTCGGTTGCCGGCATCTGCTCAAGCACGATCAGAATGGAATCGAGATTCAAACCTACTGCGCGATCATCGCCAGCATGTTGATCGCTTTGTGGACGGGCAAACAGCCGACGCTGCGAACGTATGAGATGATCTGTTTTTACTTCTGCGGCCTGGCCGACGAGGAAGAGCTTATGACGCACATCGAAAAACTGAAATCCCAAGACAAGTAGGGGCTGTCGCGGTCGCGATCTCTACACCTCTTCATGCTGCGCGGTCGTCGAGCACAACTTCTGTCATCCCATGCTCATTGGGCACACGACTCTCCGCCACCCGATCCCCACAGCGGGCGCTGCATTCCTCGCAAACTACCGTAACCGCCAACCAGCACGTCTGGTGCCGAACAGTATTGGGTCAGGTCTCATACTTTCGTGCGCTGAGAGGAAACCGGGCTCAGGGTGTGTCGTTGCCCGGAATGGGGGGTGGTTGGTTATTTAATTTATGAACGCTAAAGGTGCGATTACGCTCCGCTTCATCGCACCCTACTTTGCTGAATTTATTTATCGGCGTCCGACCGAAATCGCTTGTGTGCCACTGGCTATGCCAGTGTAAGCAAACTCATCTCGGTTTGCACACGTATCCGCCAGTTTAGCCTATCTGCGCAAGGGCCACCATATTCGACCTGCCGGACTGGTTCTCGACGGACGATTCGTAGGCGACACTCCGTCACCATCAAACCACTGGCATAGCCCAGTGGCACACAGCGGCTAGGCCGTGCCAGCCGTCGTTGTTTTCGGATCGGTTGCAACGTTGTACGGGCGGGGCAGGGCTACCAACTCGCGATCTGGTGCGCGGCCGATGGCTTTGCTCCTACAACTGCATCACCGCTCGTACGCCTAGAAGTATGGAGGGGTCGACGTTCTCGCGGGCGGGGAATAGCACC
>JBGTEU010000174.1:0-2734 GCA_041747595.1 Bythopirellula sp. | reverse complement strand
TACTATTTTCGGTACGTGCTGCAGCGCGAAGATTTGTTCGGTGAGTTCAACGCGATCGGCATGGTCGCGGCGATTATAGGAATCTATCTCTCCACGGGCCTGGCACAACGCTTCGGTAAGCGCAACACCTTTTGTGGAGGTCTCTGGATCTCGGCGGGACTGGTTGTCGGTTTCTCCTTTCTCCACGGCGATCAGACCTGGTTGATCCGAGTTCTGCAGTTCGCATTTCAAGTGGCTTTCGGAACCACGGTACCCATTATGTGGGGCATGATCGCCGACGTCGCTGACTTTAGCGAGTGGCGATCCGGTCGTCGAATTACCGCACTGACATTCGCTGCGACACTGTTTTTTTTCAAGATTGGGCAGGGAACTGGCCAGGCGTTGACCGCTTCCCTGCTTCAGGTCATCGGATATAAGCCGCTTATTGCACAATCACCCGAAACCCTACAGGGAATTCGTTTGATGATCGGTGTTTTGCCGGCAATTCTGTTCTTCTTGGCGGGAGTGA
The DNA here is from genome assembly GCA_041747595.1 of Bythopirellula sp. Lineage (GTDB taxonomy): Bacteria > Planctomycetota > Planctomycetia > Pirellulales > Lacipirellulaceae > Bythopirellula. The sequence goes on along the minus strand of JBGTEU010000174.1, from coordinate 2,226 downwards.
TCATTCTGAGATACGTGATCACGCAAAACCTGGAACACGAAATGACCGCCGAACTACGCGCACGTCGAGAATTATTGAAGCTTGCCGAAGATCAATAACATCAAGTCGTCGGGCCGACTAACGCGACGACGTCAGGCCGCGCGAAACGCTCGTGTAGAGGAGGATCACGGCGGCAGCCCAGGCAGCCATCGGCTCGGGCACGGCAAGGGCTTCGAGGTCGGCAACCGCGCTCGGCAGAGTAATTTGCCTCTGCCAGGCAAGGAAGTCGTTGCCGTCTACGTCGCCATCGCCGTCGGCATCGCCGTCTTCACGCGTGGCACCCGTGTTCATTCCGTAGCCTGCCTGCCAAATTGCCAAATCTTCGCCGTCAACCGAACCATCGAGGTTGAAATCTGCCCCCGCGGCGAGACTGAGGTTCATGAAACTCACGTCATCCAAATGCACGGCACCCCCTGCATTGCTCGTCTGGGTGAATACAAACGAGAGGCGCGCTTCGACGGCATTGGCTGGAGCGACGGACGACATGACGAATTCTTCCCAAACATCGTTGGGTGAACTGCCGTTGGCAATAGTGAGATTCGTCCGCTGCAGCATGGCCGACGTATCGGACTTGGCGCCAAAATCGTTGTAATATTCAATCCGCATAAGGACGTTATTTGGCGTTCCCGCAATCGAATCTTGCGAGCGAATAAAGCGGCTCACGTCGGCGCGGACTTCATCGCCGGGTTCCACGGAGATTCCTTGGAAAACCCCCGAGACGTTGCCCCCTCCGGTGAATTGGCCGAATAACTTCAGGGAAGCATCGCCATGGGCGGCCTCGTTATGAACCGACACATTATTTGTGTTGGGGCGATTGCCGAACGTACTCCAGCCGGCGAGCGACCCGTTGTTGGCTTCAAAGTCTCCGTTGGTCATTGTGAAGGGAACGGCATTGTTGCGTTCAAAAACTCGGACATAGTCAACAACCATGGATTGCGGCCAGGAGCTTGAGCCATCAGGCTGCTGCGAGCCTAAAAAGTCGCCGCCGACGGCAACGTTGAGAACGGTTTCCATCGGCGCGTTCTGGCTGATCGTTCCCCCCACGTCGGAGTCGTACAGCGTGTACCAATTCACATCGTCGATAAAGAAACGAAGTTTATTGGCATCCCACTCCACGGCGTAGGTATGGAACTCATCGTGATAATTCACCGGCTGGGCAAACCGGGCCGCAGTGTTTTCGCTGTACTGATATTGATGGTTTTGCCAGTTTGCACCGTAGTGAAACGCCGCACTGGTCAAGTGGGGTTGGTTCCCCCGATTTTCCAAAATGTCGATCTCACCCTGACTTGGCCAAGGATATTGATCTACATTGGGAAGCAGCCAAATCGCGGGCCAAGTCCCCTTGGTCGAAGGCAATTTGGCACGAATCTCCCAGCGACCGTATTGCTTGGCATAGTGGCTTTCGAGCCGGGCGGAGCGATACTGCTTTCCGCCGAAAGGCTGATTGGTGGCTGTAATGGTCAAAAACCCGTCGGCGACGGTAGCCTGTGAGGGGACATAGGCTTGTTGCTCGTTGTTATGAGGAGCGGTCCAGACTTCATTCTGCCACTTCGTCAAATCGACGGCCGTGCCGTCGAATTCGTCGCTCCAAACTTGTGTCCAATTCTCGGGGGCTGCAACGGCTTGTGAGGCTGAAAATCCAACAACGCTGAACGCCAATAACAGCACTCCGCGGGTCGCACGATTCAATGAGAATTTTTGCATTGCCGCCTCGTATTCTCTGAAAGTCAATAAATCCAGGCCCTAGAAAAAGGACCAACAAAATAGGCAACCCTAGTTGTCGCCCTCCAGAGCGAAATCAAATGTGTTTGAGCCTGCTCCTACCTCGGCGCGAAGACCGGATTCCTTCGCTTCATTATATTTTACCGGGCTCAGCAGTTCTGGCTGCGGCATGGAATTCTCATCTTTGGGAGGATGAATCTTTTTCACCGAAATCGACACCAGATAATTGCCGGGGGGCAAGCCCCTTTCAGCGCCCGTAACAATTTCATAGCGACCGTCAGGACCTATCTGGCCAATCGCTGGAGTGCCCCTGCCGTCTTCTTGATAAAAAATGACTTTGGCATCCATCCCTGCGCCACCGATGACAGGTTCACCGTTCATGGTCACGACGCCCGAGACCTGCGAACGGCCATTGCCGCAACCTGCCAGCACAAGCAGGGAGCAGGCACTGATGATTCGCGTAAG
>JBGTEU010000173.1:0-2702 GCA_041747595.1 Bythopirellula sp. | reverse complement strand
TCAAGTTAAGTGAATTGAAGGCCTGTGCCAGGGCAATGCCATCCTTGATCACAAGATCCCGGACGCCCAAGTTCTGGGGGTCTTTGGCGACCTCGTCAACGCCGTTAAAGAAATTCGTAAGCAGCGTACCGATGTTACCGTCGCTCAAGGCGGCAAACTGCGTTTCGAGATCGGAGTACGCCTTTTCCAAGGCTTCCGCGCTTTTTAGGTCGCTGCCGGCATCGCGGAGTCGGTTCTCGATGAATTTGTCGATGACCTGGACGATGCCGTCGACTTGCACGCCCAGCCCGAGAGCGAGGTTCCCAAGTTTTACCACGGGTGCCGGCGAGTAGATGGCCCGTTCGCGGATGTAGCCGGGCGTATTGGCGTTGGCAATGTTGTTGCCCACGACATGCAGACCAATCTGCATGGCGCCGAGCGTATTGGCCGCCATCTGTAGTGAGCCGAACCGCGACATGGAGGATTGCCGGTCTCTGGAGACGAGTGTTCAGAAGAAGCGGAAATCCCTCTTCCCGCGGCCTCTAAACTGCCTGATCCATGAGGGCACCACTACCTGAAGCCGCGCCCCCCTTTCCATATGTCGGCTTTAAATGACCCCCAGTAGCAATAATCTCTACCATGTGGGAAAGATGAAGCATGGTCCTCTGAACCGCGACCCACTGGGCAACACAATGATGGCGGAGCAGTCGCGAGCGTTGATTTGCTTCATCTAACGACTGTCTAAGACTTTGCGATTCATTTCGTGGCAGGATATCGGCCAACGAACGCATGCTATCACTGGGCAGTCCCTGCGCAGCCGCTTGTTCCAGCAGCTGCTGGCGCTGGTCGTGGCATGCTTGCAGTTCCGCGCACAAGTGTTCTTCCTCCGGCAGCAGCGCCGACAGCGCCGCGTGGTCGCGGTTCATCAAACATTCCCGCTTGCGGTCGAGCAAGTTGAGCAATTGCTGTTGCGTATCGCTCAAGCGGCTCAAAAGTAGTGCCAGTTCCGTTTCCCAGTGGATGTCCATCATAAGTTTCCAGAATGAGCGGTGGAGATTTACATTCTCCGTAAGGGTCCCAAATCGTTGAGCGTCAGCATCTCTTTCTTCTCGCCGCGAGCCAGAACCCCTGCCTGTGCCGGGAATTGCTGCCGAAACATGGGGTCGGCAATCTTGTCGGCGCTCGCTTCGGTCATTTTCTCCGACATCATCTGATCGAGCTGACTTTGAAACACTTCCTCGGCATGTCCGCCGTGAAAATAGGCTGGCTTGCCCTGCGTACTCCGCATCGACTTGAGCATCTGTCCGAAGAAGGCCTCGCCCACAAACTTGCGAAACACGTCGCGAACTTCCTTGGCGCCGTCGATTTGCTGTTGCGCACTCGCCGCCGCGGGTCGCAGTGGCTTGATTGCGCTCATATTGTTCATCTCGATCTTCATGCTTGACTCATTATTTGCACGCAGTGATGAATATTATTGATCGAGGCTCGTTCATTGATTGATGCTTCATTGATCGATAATGAGTCGTGCATGAAGTTTGCCGCTGCGGTCGATCCCTTTGATAATCTCGATGGCATCCGCGTTGGGAACTTTCAAGGCATTCAGAGCATCAACGAGCGATTGCAATTTGGCCGATTCTTGACGCAATTGATCGACCGCGGAGAATTGTCCCGTCGGCCCCGCGGCCTCTACGACGATGTTGCGGTGCGAGATCACGACATCGCCAATCTGCACGTCACCATCAATCACAATGCTGCCCGTCCGCTGGTTAATCACAACGCGCGACTCCGGCTCGGGGGTGTAACATTGCAGATCGAGCAGGTTGGAAACAAACTCGACCGGGTCATTTTTGTAGGCATCAGGAACCTTCACCCGGACGTTGGCGGCGTTTAAGGCCTTCACCGCCTCTTCGTCGTTTTGGAAGTGGGTTTGGCGAATGACGTTGACGATTTCGGAGACCGTTTGAAAATTCGCGTGGTTCTTGTCGAGGATCAGCGTGATGTAATCCTGCTCGCGGAACGGAGTGAAAACATCTTCTTCCATCTGGCAACCGTCGTGGATGCGGCCAACCAAGGGCTGATCTTCGGACTCGACAAAAATTAGCCCTTCGGCCAAGGCATAAACTCGACGGTCTTGAACGTTGGGCCCCTGCAAGGCGGCGAACGCCAGGCGACCACCCATCAGACTTTTGCCGTTGATGGCACTCACATCGCAATTGAGCTTGTCGCCGCGACGAGCCCCCGTGGCCGGGACTCGGGCCGTCACCCAAACCAAGGATATGTTCTTGATTCTGCGGAGCTCCTCGAACGAAGCACCGCCGGGCAATCCATATTGGGGGATGGGGCTCCCCATGATTTCCATGGCCCGCGCCATCGACCGCATCGTTTGAGGATCGTTGGCTTCGCCCGTACCGTTAAGCCCAACCACCAATCCTAGGCCCCGCAGGACGTTTTCTTCCTGCCCCTTCACGCGGCAGATGTTGCGGAGCACGCTCCGCGCATGGACCGGTTGCACGGAACTTAGCACGAGTTGCACGGCCAAGAGCAACAGGATCGAGCGGCGGATTTTGGAATTTCTGTGTTTCATTTTTGTTTCTCTGCCTGCTGACTTAGAGCCTATCCGAATACTGAACTAAGGGTTTTCGCCTTCCGTACAGCAGAATAAGGATTTCTTTTCTTTGCTGGCACGGAGGTGCGTCTTGTCTTCAACATTCTCTTCGGCGTTT
>JBGTEU010000172.1:0-6769 GCA_041747595.1 Bythopirellula sp. | reverse complement strand
ACGGTCGTTTTGCCCGTGCCGCGGTAACCAATGAGAGCTATAGGACGTTGATCAATCATTCGATAAAGTTCGCCCAACAAACTGGTTAGCGGGCTCCGCCAATAGGACCGATCGCCTTTTTTAAAACTTCCCGCATGAGATTTGGCGGCGCTTCTTGCTTTGTAAATAAGTAGAACTGCAACTGTGCTTGCCGCACAAACATTTCCACGCCGGTGATGACCTCGCAGTTTCGCGAGCGGGCTTCTTTGATCAAGAGGGTCGACTCGGGGTTATAAACCGTGTCGAACACCAACTGCGAGGGTTTCAAAAACGTCTTGCTGATCGGCGCTTCATCCACGTTGGGGTGCATGCCGATGGGAGTGCAATTGACGATGACGTCGCACTGAGCACGATGGCGTGATTCCCAGTCGATGGATTTGCAATCGAAGGCCTCGGCCAAACGATCGGTCCGCTGCTTTGTCCGCGAGGCTACGGTCACCAGTGCGCCGCGATTTCTCAGACCGTAAACGATCGGCCGCGCGACGCCGCCCGCTCCCAACACCAAAACGCGTTTGTTCTTTACGGGGCTCGGTTTGGCGCCGATTTCCCCCAACGCGTACTCGATGCAATCCATTGCCGCGTTGTAGTCGGTGTTGTAACCGATCACCTCGGTGCCGTCGAACACCACGGTGTTGACCGCGGCAATGCTTTTCACGGCGGGGTCAACTTTGGTGAGATGCTTGGCAATCGCTTCCTTGTGGGGGATCGTCACGCTCAAGCCACGAATTCCCATCCGCGGGGCGTCTTGCATGAATTGGGCGAGGCTATCCGACGGCACGCGGAACGGGCAGTAAACCGCGTTGATGCCGCGATGCTCGAAGGCGTCGTTATGCACGTGCGGGCTCAAGCTGTGGCCTACTGGGTCGGCGATCACGCCGTAAACGGCCGTTTCGGGGCCGATGTGATCGTAGCGGTAAATCTCGGACATTTGATTGAAGCTCAACTGTCCGGGGGCCAGGGTGCGCTCGTGATGGAAGGTGGCGTACGTGTAGGGGGCGCCGAACTTGGCCGCCAAGATTCGTGAAGGGGTGCCGATATCCCCCATGCACATGGCAATCGTGGGGATTTCACTTTCTTGCATCAGTTCCAACATGCGAACGTTGTCGTGTGGATCGTTGGCCATCGTGGCGATCTTGATGATGTCGGGATCGAGCTGCGCCATTTCGTTGTGCAACTCCCGCAGGTTGTCGGGAGTCTTGCGAAAATTGTGATAACTGATGATCCGCTTTGTCTTGCCGAAACGGGGAATCTGAGTGGCGATGTCTTCCTCGATGTCGACGTAATCCACCCCCTCGGCAATCGCCTCGCGCAAGAGCAGTTGCCGAGCCTCTTCCGAGCCACTCCATTTGCCGCCATCCTCTTGGCGTCGGCAGGTGATAATCACCTGACAATCCAAGTCTTTCTGCTCGGCCAACAAGCGGCGGACGTTGATTTTGCTGGCAACATAGTCCAAGCGCAGTTCCACAAGCTTCGCCCCCTGCTCGGCCAGATGGCGATGCTCGGCAATGATATGCTTATGGCGACTTCGTCCGATGGCAACACAAATCATGAGAGTCGATTTCCTAAAATGACACTAGTACATAACGAAGTCTTGTTCTCGCTAAACCGCAAGCGATCGCTTGCGGTTTAGCGAGGGCTGCTTCATTGTGCTCAAAATTACTGCCCAATTCAAATCCGCTTGAATTGCCGGTCCAATTCTTCTCGGGTAAAAACGAGGGCCGTGGGTCGGCCGTGCGGGCAATGATGGTGGTCCTGGGCCAAATGCCGCTGCGCGAGCAGGGCGTCGACTTCTTCGGGGGTGAGCGAATCGCCGAACTTGATGGCCGCCTTGCAGGCGATCATGTGCAGCAGTTCATCGAGCAAATCGCGCGATTCGGGCCGTTTGCCCCCGGTCTGCAATTGTTCGACCAATCCGGCCAGCACTTCCCGAGGACTGAAATTGGCAAGCATGGCCGGATAGGCTGCCACGAGGACCGTTTCGCCGCCGAAAGGTTCGATCTCCAGACCCAGTTGCGCGAGCACGTCGCGATGTTCGAGAAGCAAACCCGTTTCGCTGCCGGCCATGTCGACCGGCTCGGGGACCAACAGCCGCTGACTCTCGAGTTGTCCCCGCGCGACCTTCTCGCGGAGCTGCTCATAGAGAATCCGCTCGTGGAGAGCGTGTTGGTCGATCACCTCGAGGCCGTCATCATTTTCAACCACCAAATAGCGATTATGAATTTGCAGGGCACGGGGCGAAAAGTGAGCCGCCGGTATTGCCGCATTTGACGCTGCCGACGGTGCCCCCGGATCGACGCGCATCATGGGTGTGGGTTTCGCACTATGAAAGTTTGTTTCCAGGACATGCAACTGCAAGGCATCGGGGGTGAGGCCGCGTGGGGAATCCCCGGGGGTGAAGCTGCTGAACTGGGACTGCACGTCCGGCGCACGGGAGAGTTGATTCTTGGCCCAGGCGTACAGCTCGCTCGTGCCGCTTGCGATCTCGGAATTGCCCTCGTGGGTTTGACCGGGAAACGATCCGCGGGCGACCAAGTCCGTCGTGAGGAATTTGTTTCGCAACGTGCCGAGGAGTTGGCTATAAATGCGACCCCCATCTTGGAAGCGAACTTCGAGTTTCGTGGGGTGGACGTTCACGTCCACGAGCGCGGGGGAGAGCTTGAGATTCAAAAAACAAAGGGGATGACGTCCCGTCAGCAACAGCCCGCGATACGCTTCGCCGAGGGCGTGTTGCAACGAACGGTCGCGAATACAGCGGCCATTGAGCATGAGGTATTGCAGACGGTTGTTGCCACGGCTTTGACTGGGATTGGCAACATATCCCGAGAGCTGGATCTGCTCGTCAGAACTTTCGACCGCGATGAGCGAGTCAGCGATTTCCTGGCCGAACAAGATAGCGATTCGCTCGCGAAGGTCGCCGACCACGGGCAATTCAAACACCAGTCGGCCGCCGTGAGAGAGTGAGAAATGGACGTGAGGCGCCGCAAGGGCCAGCCGGGTGACGGCTTCGCTGATGTGCCCCATCTCGGTTTGAGTGGTCCGCAGGAATTTTTGCCGCACGGGGGTGTTAAAAAAAAGTTGCCGCACTTCGAGGGCCGTCCCCACGGGGCAACCGGCGGGTCGAATCGGCTCGGCCCGCCCGCCGACGATTTCGAGTTCCGCCCCCGCCTCGCAATCCACGGGCCGACTCCTCAACACCAGCCGGCTCACCTCGGCAATCGACGCGAGGGCCTCGCCGCGAAACCCCAACGTGGTGACGTGAAACAAATCGTCGGCCACGGCGATCTTGCTAGTGGCATGGCTCGCTACGGCGAGCGGCAATTGATCCACGGGGATACCGCAACCGTTGTCGGTCACTCGCACGAGCTCCGAACCCCCCTGCTCCACCGCAACGTCGATGCGAGTCGCGCCGCTGTCGAGCGAGTTTTCCACCAATTCCTTGACGACGCTCGCCGGGCGCTCGATCACCTCGCCGGCGGCGATTTTGTTGACAACACTGGTGGGCAATTGGCGGATGGTGGGCATGGACCAAAAGTGGAAAGATGAAAGTGGAAAGGGGAATTAATACCCGAATTTCCCCTTTCGCATTTCCGCTTTCCCCTTTTCTAAAGTTGGTATTCTTTGATTTTCCGGTAGAGCGTGCGCTCGCCGATGCCGAGCATCTTCGCCGCTTCTTCGCGGTTGCCGCCGGTGAATTCGAGCGTCTCGGCGATGAAGAGGCCTTCCAAGTCGGCCAGCGATTTGCCCACTAATCCCGCCAAGCCTTTGCTGCCGCCGTCGTTGGTCATTTGGTTGTTGGTCGCCGCCAGTTCATCGGGCAAATCGTCCACGTCGAGCACCTGATCGTAGTCGACGACCACCATGCTCTCGAGGATGTTTTTGAGTTGCCGAACGTTACCGGGCCAATCGTAGGTCATCAATCTCCGTCGCGCGGCCGTCGTGATGCTTTTGATTTCTTTATGGTGCCGCTGGCAGTGCAGCTTGAGAAAGTGCTCGATCAAGAGCGGAATATCCTGCGTGCGGTCCCGCAACCGCGGCAAGTTGATGGTCACGACCTTGAGCCGATGGTAGAGATCCTCGCGGAACGTGCCGGCGCGAATCGCATCTTCCAAATCGCGATTGGTCGCCGAGAGAATCCGCACGTTGACCTTGATCGTTTCATTGGAACCGACGCGGGTGATCTCGCTGCTTTCCAACACGCGCAAGAGCTTGATCTGCGTCGGGAGCGGCATGTCTCCCACTTCATCGAGAAACATCGTCCCGCCGTGGGCATATTCAAACTTTCCCACGCGATCGGCACTCGCGTCGGTGAACGCCCCCTTCATGTGGCCGAAGAGTTCGCTCTCCAAGATGTGCTCGCTGAGCGCGGCGCAATTGAGCGCGACGAACGGCCGGCTTTTGCGGGGGCTGTTTTGATGAATCGCTTGTGCGACGAGCTCTTTTCCCGTGCCGGTGTCTCCTTGAATCAAAACCGTGGCGTCGGTGGGGGCGATCCTCCGCAGGCGGTCGATCACCTCGTACATTTGCGGGCTGTTGCCGATCACCCCTTCGAAGCCAAATTTCTCGTCGAGCCGGCGGCTTAATTCCGCGTTGGCTCGCCGCAGATGCTGATTTCGCGCGGCATTGTCGACGACGGCCCGCAGTTGCTTCAAGTCGAGCGGCTTGAGCAGGTAATTGAACGCCCCCTGCTGCATCGCCTCGACGGCCGACTGAATCGTGCCATGGCCGGTCACGAGGATGACCTCGGCATCGGGTTGCAAGTCTTTGCAGACCGCCAGAATTTCGAGTCCCCCCACGTCGGGCATTTTGAGATCGGTCACCACAATCTCAAACGTGTCGCGTTCCAGCAGGCTCGCCCCTTCAGCGCCCGTAATCGCCACGGTGCATTGATAGCCGACCCGCGACAAACTGTCGGCCATCGTTTCGGCGTGCGCAGCATCGTTGTCGATAATCAGGGCCCGAATGGGCGGACCCGTGGCGGCGGTGGTGCGGGGTTCGGCCATGAATTCTCGAAGGGTGTTCTCTACTGACGATGAAATCTTGAAAAATGCTGGCCCGGTGGTCAATACTCCGCCGGCGATTCGATGATCTGCTCTTTTACGGCGTCGGCATCCGCATTCTGGGCAAGCCGCGCGGCTACGGGGAGTTCCACGGTCATCTGCGTGCCATGACCGACCTCGCTTTGCACGGTGATGCGGCCATTGTGTCCGTCGATGATTTTCGCGGTCGTGGGGAGCCCCAAACCCGATCCCCCCGGCTTCGTGGAAAAAAAAGCATCGAACATTTGCGCCGCCGTCCGGTCATCCATGCCGATGCCCGTGTCGATCAAATAAATCGCGACGCCGCCGTGCGTGGCCGCCGTGCGGACGACCAACTGGCCCCCATTGGGCATCGCTTGCTTAGCGTTGAGAATCAAGTTGAACAGCGCCCCGCGAAAGGCTTCACGATCCAACAACACCGTGGGGAGTTCCGGATCGAGATAACGTATGATTTCGACCCCCGCGCTCGCCGCCTCGGGGTGGAAGAAATCCAGGGCCTCGTTGATTTCTTTGTTGAGATCGGTCGGCCTTAAATCCAGGTGCCGCACCTTCGCGTATTGCAGAAAATCATCCAGCAAATCCTGCAGCCGTTGACACTCCCGTTGCATAACTTCGATTCGCTTCGCAGCCCGGCGTTGGGCCGGCGTTTGGGCTTCCTCCAAGTCCTCGGCCAGCAATTCCATGTTGAGCCGAATCGTCGAAAGGGGATTCTTGATCTCGTGCGCGAGCGCCCCGGCCAATCGCGCGATCTCCGTGTACTGGTCCATCAACCGTTTGACGGCCTGGGACGTTTGCTCGGTACCAATATGGGAGAGATCGCTTGCCATGGCTTCCATGATACGGAAATTCTTACCGTGTGGCAGCCAGGATGTCTGCCATTGCAGGCTGGAAGCCTACACCAGGGCCAACAAAAACGCCCAATGTCGACGATTGCCGAGCATTGGGCGTAATCTTTGGAGGCATTACTTCAGTGAACCACTTAGCTTGCCGAATCGACTGGCTCGGCGGCTTCGTTGAGCTCTTCCATTGCCGCGCGGCGGCTAAGCTTGACGCGGTCTTGTTCGTCGACGGCGATGACTTTTACTTTCATCGCGTCACCGACCGAGCAAATGTCGCCCACGCTGCCGACGTAGTCGTTGGAGAGTTCGCTGATGTGGCACAGGCCGTCACGGCCGGGAAGGATTTCCACGAACGCGCCAAAATCCTTGACGCTCGTCACGCGACCGTTGTAGATCTTGCCCACTTGCACGCTGGCGGTGAGTGCATCGATCCGGGCGAGACCTTCTTCCGCCGAGGCTTGATCGGCAGCCGCCACCGTGACCGTGCCGTCTTCTTCGACATCGATCGTGCAGCCGACTTCTTCCTGAATGCCGCGGATGGTCTTGCCACCGGGACCAATCAAGAGGCCAATCTTTTGAGGATCGATTTTGGTGCGTAACAGCCGCGGTGCCGATTCGGCAGTCGTGGCACGCGGACGCGGAATCGCGCTGAGCATCTTCCGCAGAATCTCGATGCGGGCCTCGCGGGATTGCACAAGCGTGGCACGAATGATTTCCTCGCTGATGCCCTTGATCTTGAGATCAAGCTGAATGCCGGTGATGCCGTTCTGAGTGCCGGCGATCGTGAAGTCCATGTCTCCGTAGAGGTCTTCGACGCCGATGATATCGGTGAGCAGGAACCACTTCTCGCCTTCC
>JBGTEU010000171.1:0-15964 GCA_041747595.1 Bythopirellula sp. | reverse complement strand
TACCCAAGGTTCATGCGGACGCATGCATCCTTGGGATCAACCAAACGCCAAGGTCACGGTTTTCGGGGGGCCGCCAACTGTACAGCCTCGAGATGGTCATAGATAACGTATTCAAGGCGTTCGGTCTCAAACCGGTGTTAGCACCTGTTTCTCCGATCGTTCGCCGGATACTTGAGCAGTCGACGCAATATCAAAGCTACACTGAATTGGATTGGCGGCCATTGATCGATGCGCCAGCTTGGCGACGAGAAAATTGCTTATGGGATGGTTCACGCCGCCCGATCCTCGGCCGGCACTCACGAGATTCAACCGATAAGTGGCCCGCCGATCCCACCGCTCTCGGTCGGGCCTACTGCGCCGACCTGCCGGTGGAGGTGCGTATCCTCGGTGGCGCGAGACATGCCAAAGACGTTTTGGGCCGGATACCACCCAACTGGACCGTGCAGCCTTTCGATTCTCAGGAGGTTAAGAGCTTTTTGGGCGGGCTCGATTTCTTAGTGCACTATCCGCACGAAAACTGGATCGAAGCCTGTGCCCGGGCGCCGATTGAGGCCATGGCAGTGGGCGTGCCGGTTATTGTCCCGCCTCGATTCCGCGAATTGTATGGCGACGGTGCTATATACGCAGAGCCGGCTGAGGTTCCGGCAATTATACAGCAGATGTGGTCTGACAGGAGCGAGTACGCGGCGCAAGTGCAGCGCGGCTGGGACTTCGTCGAAAAGACTTGCGCGCTGGAACGGTTCGCCGACCGTGTGTCGCCTTACCTAGAGGGCATTACGCAGACTGAGACCACTTGCGCATTTCGCAAAGGCGGTCAGCTTAGTCATGCTGACAAGCTAGCGGTTTGAGCTATCAGGTGAATTGCTGGACCTTGCAGCTCCATGCTAGCTACATCCTTCTCATATGACCAGGGCGGACGACTCTGATACTCAATGATCGTCAATTCGCCCCCCGTCAGCCTTCCTTCTGGATTTCCCGAATTACGTGAGCCGCCGCGTCCTCAACAGTTGCGGCAGGCAACATACGAAGCAGAATTCGATTTCACGACCATCGTTTACGATGCGTTCCATACGACCGCCGGGAGGGTGTTGCTCATCTGCCCACCCTTTTACAATCTGACAAAGTTCGTGAGCGGCTTCTCGGTTACTAGCCGGTTCCTCCGGTTCAGGCGGTACGTGCCATTCACAATCAAGCACCTCGACAGAATAGATATCGTGGAAATCACGGGCGTACCCAGCACGTGCAATGATCTCACGATGCATCTAGCGGAACACGCAATTGAAATACCAGTCCGCAGATCCTGCGAGTTCTTTACAGGCAAAAATTGTATTTTTGCTATTTCGAAAAACAACGAACTTAATTGGATCAGCGATTGGCTGACCTTCTATCATCGCATCCACGGGATTGACGCCGTCCTTATATTCGACAATGGTTCGACACTCTACTCTTTGACCGAGCTGTGCGACACGGTACGAGCCGTGCCTGGCATTGAGAACGCCTGTATTGTCGATTGGCCTGCGAAATTCGGTCCGCGACGTGGGGGTTTTGAATCGAGCTATACGCAAACTGCGGCGTTTGCCGCGGCGCAACACCACTACCTCAGGGCAGCAGAATTTGTCATCAATTCCGATATCGACGAGCTGGTCATACCTATGGATACGCGTCGTCTGATAGAGGCCTGCCGCGATGCCAAGGAAGGCCTTGTTTGTTATCGGGGACTCTGGACGGTAGGGGTAGACGGGATTACTCCGCAGAATAATCCACCGCTCTATCGTGATTTCGAGTACTCAATTGAGTCAAGTCGCCCCCCCCACAAGCAGCTGCTCAATGGCAAGTGGGCAATATGTCCCCGAGCGGCAACGCATTTCAAACAGTGGAAGCTGCATTGCGTAGATCAATACCACAAAAGACATTTCGTTAGCGATTTCGAGTTTCGCCATTTTCGGGAGATCACGACGAATTGGAAGTGGGACCGTACGAAAAAGCGTCATACGCTTGCGACCGAACGGCTTCACCACGACATGCGTCTGAAAGAGCTCTTCGTTTCTATGGGGTGGGCTGAAGCAGAACATCTTGTGCAGACCGGCATCTAAAGCCAGGCCGGGCCGGGCCTGGGCTTGGGTGGTCTCGCGATCCGCACCCGTTGCAGATCCGCGACACCTCCTTCTGACGTAGACACGATGAATCGATGAAGCTACGATGTGCGCGTTTACCGATCCGCTACAAGGCTCCTCCGAAACAATAACATCCGGATCGGAAACGAACGGGGTTTGTGAAATGGTCGCTTTTGGCAAAAGGGTGTTCACAAGCGCCTGCTCACCCCCAACTCGCGACCATCGTGAACGGGCGTAGCTAAATGCTACCAATGAAGCTCCACAGTGAAACAACGGCCCTCGCCTGGTGGCTTGGCCGCCATTTGGCGATATTTTGGCGCGTGCAGCCGCGCAGCATGGCGCTCATCATAGGTGCCCTAGTTCTGGCCCGATTTACTAACTTAGCGTCAGTCCTATTGCCAATTAAAGTGCTGTTCCTGGCCGGAACAGAGGGCATGCCACACTATTTCGGTATGATGGCGGATCCAAACTACAAGCTTGCTTGGATTATAGCGCTATCAATGATTGCTGTTGGTTTCCACCTTGTCACGCGGTCCTTGCGTTCATTTTCTGACCGGCTCTGTGAGGCAGGAAGCCTTGCAGTTATGAAGCAAACCAACAAACTGGCTTTCATGGCCGGTCAGGACGCAATCGGGCGCCGGACATTCATCAAGATTTCAACTCTCGCTGCTAACCTCATATTCGTTGCTTTAGCATTCGCCTGCTTGATTTTAGTCATTCCGCTGCTCGTTATCTGCTTGGCCGTTTCTTTTATTTTTGAATATGCTTTCACTGCCTTTGTCTTGGGACGTCAAACGAGCAGCCAAAATTCGTTGGCAATAAAAATCTGGGAAAAGCCAAAGGATTATCTTGATGAACTTGACACGATAAATTTTTGGCTTGCTTTCGTTATCATACTGATTCCATTTCTGGTGGGGTCAGTTAGCAACATCCCCTTAGCTATTTTATCGTTCCTGCTCATACGGCAAGCTCTCGATGCGTTAGGCGACGCGATCGGGACAGCAATTGAATTAATGGGTCAGAAGCGTATTATCGACGCACTAATTATTCCGGGGCAGCAGTGGCAAAGCAGCGAACCTCGCGCCGATAGCAACCTTCACAGCCTTTTCGAGAAACAAAAACATTTTGCATTGCTTCAAACCCCTCTCGCCGAAAGTTTCGATAATCCTCGGCCATCGACCATAGATTGGAAAGATTCTCCAATCGACGGCGTCTCCATGTTCTCTCTCAATTTCCCCTCCGGCCCGAACGGGCAGCATTACCAGGAACAGGTTTTTGCCCCTCATCGAGCGCATTTGATCAGGAATGAGGAGCTTTTGTTCACCCACATTTCCCGAGAGGTATTAAGTGCGCCGGTAGTTAGGGCAAATTTCACCCACGGCCGTTTCGCATGTCGCATATGCGATTACGGCATGGGCGTAGAGGTGCCGGCTGAAGAATGGGAAGCTCGCCACGCGGATTTTCTTGAGCAAACGTGGTGCATTGCGCCACCCGATCCGCTTGTTAAGGCATATCGCGCCTCACATCCCCTACTTCACGAGTCTTTTAGAAAAAACTTCGTTAGGAGGCTCGCAATTGCGGTCGGAAATGAAAAAATGGCGTCAACCCTGCAAAAATTTAAAGCCAAGTTACCTGCGATTCGAACCGTACTTTCGGAGATGCCGCTATATGTCTCCACCCCAGATATAGTGCGGTCAAATACGTCCCTAGGCGCAGATCGCGTGACGTATTTAATGATCTGGGGCCGCTGGAGCTTGGACCCGATAGGAGTATACTTGCCATTGAGGCCCGACATGGAAAAGCTTTCAACAATGCTTGCCCGTGTCCGTCAGCGAAGGTTAGACATTCCGGAAGCGCTCAATGCTCATCACTTGCGGCTTGCTGCTGGTTGCCGAGAGTTGGCAACCAAAATGAGAAATTTAAAATACGAGGCTGCTCTTGCTATGCTTCCTACCTTACTTGACGATCTTGTGCTAGCGACTCGCGGCGGCCAAATCAAAGAAAAACTAACGGAGGGTGGCTCGATGGAGGTAACTTGTGCTTAGCAGCGCTTGTACCCGGTGGTGGTAAGAAATTTAGGTCTTGTGGTCTTGGCTATTTTTTCCTCCAGTGAGACTCGGCGCCATGCCTTCAAGCCAGCCCGCTCCCGTCCATCGGGGCTGTTCATCGTCTAAAGATCCAGTCTCGCCCTGCGCAATTGTGTCGAGCGCGCCGTAACTCAAACCGGGAATCCAGTTTAGAGACCTAGGTGTCGCCAAACGACATGCAAGGTGTAATACCAAGCTACCCCCTGCATGCATGTGGGTGGTGATGTGAGTTTCCAGCTTGATCATGTAGCGCGCGCGGCGTGGCGTCTACTCGCTCTGCAAGACCGCGACCCTAATTCGCCTTCCTTCGGTTGTTTCCATACAGCCTACTGGAGAGACAAAACCTCAGAATTTCCCGATGCGAGGTTTCAGGAGTGCGGCGCTGCATTGGGTCTTCTTTCTCTTACCACCTTTGATGGACTGCGCACCATTGAGGTATTGCCCAGCCGCGGCGAATTAATGGACTCTTTCATAGCCGGAGCTGTCAATCTCTCGCGCCAGCAATATAGCGACGGTAGTTATGATGAGTGGTACAAGGGTGAACGAGGCTTTGCCGCGACAGCGTTCACGACGGTGCACTACGGCCTTGCGGCCCTGAATTCTTTATTTGGTTCAATGCCATGTGGTAGGGTTCGCTCATTTACGAGAGTGGGTAATGGGATGCTGCGGTGTTTATTGATCGCCCGAAGATCTTTGGTATCGGCTTCCACAAGACGGGCACCAAGACGCTTGGAGCCGCATTAAATGCGCTTGGCTTTTCGGTTTGCTCTTGGGGATGGGATCACTTCAAGCTGTGGGCCAAGGGAGGCCCGGAAGCAATGAGTTCCGTCGTCAACGAGTATAATGCGTTCGAGGATTTCCCATGGCCCTTTTGCTACGCGCATTTCGACCGCACCGTGCCGAATGCTAAATTTATCCTGACTACTCGGCTATCGTCGGACACATGGTTCGCGAGTCTGCTTGCACATTCCGAGAAAACCGGCCCTAAAGGTCAAGCTGTTCGCAAGCGCGTGTATGGCCATGAAATGCCGCATGGCGCGCCAGACAGGCATGTCGAGGTGTATCTCCGCCACAACGAAGCAGTACGCCATTATTTTGCCGGTCATAACAATTTTCTTGAGGTCTGCTGGGAGCGTGGCGATGGATGGGAAAAACTAGCTGGCTTCATCGGATGCCCGATTCCAAGCGATCCGTTCCCTCACCTGAACTCGTCTAAGACAACCCTCACTTGAACTCGTCACGCCGGTACGGGCCTTGCGCGCCTGCCCGGCAGGGAAGAAGCGTAGAACCGCCTGGCGTCGCGCTAACATCAAAAAGGAGCAAAGAAGGAAGGGGGCCGCTAGTCATCGCTATCCGGTCCCCAAAGTTTCATGACAAACACTTCCAACGTTTGCTCCTCTCAGTGCGCGCCGGTGAGGAGCAAGTTCCGGCTGACGTCTCGCGCACTAAGCTCTCTGCTCGGGCCAAGCCGGGGCCAATTGTTCTTTCTCAGAACCATTGCCACCGCTAGCATCGCCCGGCTCCTCTGCGCGCCCTCTATCCGCTGGCGCCGAAACGCCGCTAAACTAACATTGCAGTTGGACCACTCGATGGGGGCCGATCAGTGGTCAGCGGCGTTTTTGTCGCGCCAAAACCAGGCTCAGCTGGCGATGCGCTTCAGCATGTTGCGGCTTCAGCGCGATCGCGTGGCGATAAGCCAGCTCCGCCTCGTCAAGCCGCTCTAGCTCTTGCAGTAAGTTGCCAAGACTGAAGTGGAGTCCCGCATTTTCTGGGCCAGACTCGATCGCCTGGCGGGCTGCGGCCAAAGCTTCGTCATGGCGATTTTGTCGCACCAAAATTAGGCTCAGCTGGCAATGCGCTTCGGCATGTCGCGGCTTCAGCGCGATCGCCTGGCGATAGGCCAGCTCCGCCTCGTCAAGCCGTTCTAGCTTTTGCAGCAACTTGCCAAGACTGAAGAGTAGTCCCGCATTTTCTGGGTCAGACTCGATTGCCTGACGGGCCGCGGCCAAAGCTTCGTCATGGCGATTTTGTCGCGCCAAAACCAGGCTCAGCTGGCGATGCGCCTCGGCATGTCGCGGCTTCAGCGCGATCGCCTGGCGATAAGCCAGCTCCGCCTCGTCAAGCCGTTCTAGCTCTTGCAGCAACTTGCCAAGACTGAAGTGAAGTCCCGCATTTTCTGGGTCGTACTCGAGGGCGCGGCGGGTCCCCTCAAACGCTGCATGTGCTTTTTTTTTGCCGAATCCGGGGCACACAAAATTAAAGTAGTCATTGTTGGGCGTGCTTTTGGCTTTCTTCCTGTGGAAATGCTCGTCGCTTTTCGCATAGTCGTGTAGCAGAACGGCCTCTGGCGTATATAGAAAGGACCTGTATCCAAAGAAGTTAATCAGTTTAAGCCAGAGCGCCTTGCCTTCCCCTCCAGCCAGTAGAGGATCAAACCCTCCTACTTTCAAAAATTCCTGCCGCCTCCATATCGAGATGCCCTCTGTGGTCGGTACTGCATATATGATGTCATCGCCGAGGTCATAGTGGCGAACGCCAAATGATCGAGTCCTGGGATAGATGCGTCCCCTGACTGCCAAAGCATCGTATTTGATAATGGTCGAGGCGAGACTCTCCAAGGCGTTGCCTTTGATGACCCCGTCATCATCCAAAAAAATTAGAAACTTTCCACGCGCTAGCCGCGCACCTAAATTCCGGCCCCCGGAACAACCAAAGTTAAAGCCTACGTCTACCCAACGAAACCTTTTGAGAAACCTGGAGACGTCTCGTGGAGAGAACGCACCATTGTTAACAAAGATAAACTCAAATTCTGGCCTATTAGAGTATTGCGCAACCACACCCAGGAACTCGGCCAAGGCATCATGTTTTGTGTACAATACCACGACAACGGAGAACACTGGCCGAACCGCGTTGCCGTAGTCGGTGCTTTGAATCTTGCTGGATATGAGGTCTTCCGCTTCACGCGCGTGCCTGATGGCGCTTGCGAAATCGCCTGCCGCCAAAGCACATTTTGCTGCCTCGAAACGCGATGCTGCTATCATTTGATGAACTGCTTCAGGCTCTCCCCTATGCCAGCGTACGAGAGTAAACGATTCCACAGAAAGGTTTCAAGGAAACGAGGACCCGCCGTGTCGTTTTTGGCGCCGGCGTATCGCTGCATTCGAAGAGCGCAACGATAAAGATCGCCGTCATTCGCATTTTGCGGTAATGGCCGACTGCTTCAGGTGGAAGCATCGATGCAGAAGGGCCGCGCAGAGACACAAATGAGCGAAGCTCACTTCAAGCGCTGTCTTTATGCGCGGGGTTACCTATTGACTTCCTATCCGTGTGCCTTGCCGAAGCGCGATTGGATTCAAGTGCAGGTTGGGTCCCTGTATCTAAGTTATGACCCGGTCAACCCGTTTTCCCTTGCCCGCGTTTCCTTGGGGCAAAGGGTTCGCGGCTTCCCCGATTGTTGGACCGCCATTCTGGGTTGCGTCTTAGACACGCAGACCCGTTCGATCGAGAATCGCACCCTCGCGAACCAAGCTCTCCTGGCCTTAATGAGCTCCGAAGATGCACTGTTCGATCTGGTGGATCACTGGGCGGGCCGATTCCTATTGATCTATTTTTCGCGTGGCCAGACGCGGGTCATGACAGACGCTTGTGGCACGCGCTCTGCCTACTACAGCTTCAAACGCGGGCTGACGGTCGCGTCACACGCGCGGATCACAGCCGAACAAATAGCGGCCGGCTTGTGCCCAATCATGTCGGAATGTTCCAAGGATCCACGCTGGCTAGGAAGTGTTGGCCGTTTTCCAGGGAATGCCACGCCGTTCGCTGACGTGTGGGTGCTCACGCCCAACACACTCATTTCAGTCGAAAAGACGGTGATAAGGCGCTTCTTCCCACGAAAAGAACTGAAGCCTCTTAGTGCAGGGGAGGCGGCCGAGATTGCTGCTCCAATCCTGCGCCGCACCGCTTTGACCTGGGCCAAGCAGTACCCGATCGTTGCCTCACTTACGGCTGGGATCGATTCACGCACTAAGCTCGCGGCTTTGAGGGAGGCACGGGAGAGCATCGGCTTTTTCACGCATGTGGCTGCGGGCAGAAAATTGGAAGAAAAGGACTTCGCGGTTGCCGCCAACATTGCGACTGCGCTGGGACTCAATTTTACAAAGCTCGAACTCGCAGATGGTCACGGCCATTTATGGGAGCAATTTTGTGCTGCACACGCAGCGAACGTCTATACGGAACACCGGCGTGATGCAGCTTGGGCATATCTCAATCATTTCGCTCCTGGAGCCGTAAATCTCCGATCACAGCTCTCTGGCATTGCCAAGGCCTTTTACCACAAGCAGCACAAGAACCCGCACCCGGTCACGGCCCAAGGAATGGCAAACACGTTTAAGCCTAAGCCGATGGGGGACAATCGTTTGGTGGTAGAGCTGTTTGAGCGTTTTCGCCTGACGACGCAGTTCGACGGTATCGCAAACTATGATCCCTGCAGTCTTTTGCATTGGGAACAGCGAATGAGCAGTTGGCATACGTCGCTCCTTCTGGAAACCGACCCAGCCTGCGACACGCTTGACATCTTCAACAACAGGATGGTCCTATCGCCACTGCTCGCCGTGCCACTGAAAGAGCAAAAAAGGGAGCTGGCTCTTTACAACATCATTGAGCGCCTCTGGCCCGAACTATTGCGCTGGGATGTGAATGGCAAGCGAGTGCCCATTCAGGCTTGAGGCCTCGAGGCGCTAGTCTTGCCTACCCAGACTTTGCCCAAAAAACGAGCAGGTGCCAGTCTTGATGGAGTGAGGGCGTGACCGCGGCGGCAAAAAATTTCCATCACACCGCGGGACTGAATGGTGCCGCGGCCTGCCCTCAATAGCAGCCAGCTTCAATCAGCTGAAGTGCAGACCATTTTTGCTCGAATGTGGCTACCAAGTTACAGGCGTGTCGGAGATTTTTGCTAAACTCCCTCGGCTGAGCCCTTAACTACATCAGGTCGAGGGGACAATGGGGTATTGTGCCGAAGCGCTTGTTCGGGAACTGCGGGTAAAAGGCGCCGTGTGCCTTCCTGCTTTTTTCGACGCCCAAACTGTTCAAGACGTGAGTCGAGAAGCGCTGGCTGTACTGGCAGGCAGGACCCACGTGAAAATTCGCAAACAAGACCACTTTCGACGCCGGTGTCCTCGTGCCTCGGAGGTGCTAAACAGTATTTTACTCAGAACCGTTGCAGACAAGTACGATCCAAAATGCGAGTATTTATTCGACGTCGTATTTAATCACCACCAAATAGCAGGCCATCAGCTTAGCGACATCCATTTCGATATGCTCAGATCTCTAAAGTTCATGGTTTACTTGTCAGACGCCGATCAATCAAGCGCGGCATTTCGTTATTGCTTTGGAAGTCACAGGACCAATCGTACGTTTCGGAATCGCTTTTTGGCGATGGGTGGCAAGCTCGAGGATTTGCCCAACGTTCCTGGAAGGAGCGAGGGGCCGATACTGACTGACTTGGAGGGACCTCGCGGAACTCTGATCGTTTTTGACACTGAGGGTTTTCATTCTGCTGGAACGCTTCAGGAAGGTAAGCAGCGTTTACTGCTGCGT
Organism: Bythopirellula sp.; assembly: GCA_041747595.1. Lineage (GTDB taxonomy): Bacteria > Planctomycetota > Planctomycetia > Pirellulales > Lacipirellulaceae > Bythopirellula. The sequence continues at coordinate 6,168 of JBGTEU010000171.1, read as the reverse complement.
GGGCGCACTTTGCTCAGTGAAAGCTGGTTCGAATCTAAGGTTCTGCGCCGCTGCGCTGCCTTATATCCGTTAAAATTTTTCGCGAGTTCGCTAGCGTCGGCAGATCGTGGCTCTACCCGCGGTAAAGCACGCGCCACATAAGTCTCTTTGCGCGTGAAGGCTCGGAGTGTTTGTGCTGCTTGTGAAAGTGGGCCTTCGCTTCAGCTAAAGATCGACTGGGCCAGAGCAAAATGAGAATGAGAATGCCCCAGGCCTCGCGTAGATTTAATGGCAGCGCAGTGGCGCTTAGGAATAGGGGATGCCTTGAGGGAGGCTAGACTTAGATGGCATGGATTCAGATGCGCATATAAGTCCTCCGATCCCTCATGAGACGCAGCGAGTAATAATACAAACGCGATCCAATCGGGGCAGGTTCGGGGTCGCCTAGCTTTAAGATCCATTCGTCAAAACTCATGCTGCTGAGGATCTCTTGCCGGGGCAGGGCAAACGGATCCGATCCCTTTGCTGCCAGACCCGAACCAGCGACAGCCAAGCTGTAGCCAGCCTCTTTAACTTTGGAGCGGATTGTGGAACTCTGGTTCCCGTAGGGATACGAAAAAAGCGATACAGCGCGACCAAGTTTTTCCGAAAGCTCGGCTCGGGACGTCTCAACTTCCCACTGCACGTCTTCCGGCTTAAGCTTCTTTAGCACTCGATGACTGACCGTGTGCGAACCAAAATCTATATTCTGGACCTGGGCTTGGCGAATCTGGTCCCATGACATCATCTTAGCTGCCGAGCCGTGTTCCCGATCCCACTCGGCGGTTCGGCCCACATACTGCGTAGGAACAAAAACGGTGGCAGTGAACCCATACTTTCGCAACAACGGCAACGCAGTCGTATAGAAATCGGCATACGCATCGTCAAAAGTTATTACCACCAGGCGACCAGCTGGCGTCTGCTTTTTGTTCAAGAGCTCATGAGCTCTCAACAATCCGATTGTGCTGTACCCGTGCCGCCGAAGGAAAGCGAGCTGTCGCTCGAACGCCTCAGGATGAACTCTATAGGGCGCGAGCTCCCGCGGACCCTCGTCGGCAATGCGGTGGTACATGAGAATGGGGATTCGAGGCGACCTCCACAAATGTTTGGCTTCCGCGGCCGTAATGTTGCAGCCGCCCCACCTAACCAGTCCGAATGAGCGGTCTGTCGAATTTAGCTGAGCCTGCCGGATCAATACTTCCCTAGGCATCTTAGAGGCCGGTCGCTGACGGACATTTTGAAACAGCTGGACGGAGTAAAGCTCGGTCCGCAGTTCCTGCACAAAGACGAAACGTCTTCTTCGTGCGACTCTGCTAGAAATGTACGAGGCTCCAATCTCATTAAAATCAAAACCTGTTCTGCTACGGTCGTCTGCCACCAAATAGGGGTGTGTCAGGAGTAGATACCCGGCCGGCGCTAACTTCCTCTCTATTTTAGTGATCAGCCGCTCCAGCGCCCATTTATTGCGGGCGTAATACAGCACCTCACTACACACAATGAGGTCAAATTTACCGTCTGGAAGGGACTTGAACGCGTCGGCGAACTGGAACGAAACCTTCGCGGAATGCGAACAGCGCCGCTTTGCCCGCTCCAGTGCGACCCCTGATATGTCCACGGCTAAAAGAGATTGGACCCGTTTTAGGAGTTCTACGGTGAAATGACCTTCAGCGCATCCCAACTCGAGTGCGCGAGATATTTCATTCGGAACAAGCTCGAGAGTGTGGAGTCTTTTTGCGACCTCGTAATGGTCTGACGATGACCAAGGATCCTCCTTGGAGAATCTGCGATCCCAAAACTCGAATAGCGCGTTCATTGCAAAAAGCTCGTCATTCCTCGCTCCCCTGCGCCGTTTCATATTTCAACGAATTTAAAAGTCGCAGCGATCGCTGAACTTCCTGAGAGGTTGTGTCGAGCTTAGCCAAAACGCGATCAGCGCTATGGAAGAAGACCTGCCGATAGTCTTCCCAACACTCAGTATAGTGGTATCTATAGAATATGTTCTCGACTAAGAGAGCATGTAAGACGTAATCTTTGAACTCTGCTGCAGTGTAGGCGCGGGGGTTTCGTGCGCGATAGTTGTAGACGACCTCACTTGTGGTTAGAACAAGCGGTGATTGGCAAAGCAAACCCGCTAGGAATACGGCATCTTCTCCCAGCCTGAGATCTGGAAATGTCATCCCCAGGCAGGCCAGCGCCGAGCGCTCAAACAAGTATGTGGTGAAATACCATGGTACCCGCAGATTTGGCCGGGTGGAAAATGCTATTGGACCTTCATCACTTACCGGCTTGATAACGCGACTCGGGCGATTCGCGGCAAGGCGCGCAATATTGCCACGCACTAACGGCGTTCTAGCCACCGCTGCGAGCGAGAGTAGTCGGGCCGAAGACGTAGTTGGCAGGATGTCATCCGCATCGACAAATCTCACGTATTGACCAGATGCGTACAACAGTCCCCTGTTCCGAGCAGGACCTGGTCCGAAGTTCGCCTGATTTTTTACCGAAATCAACCTTCGGTCTTTGGCAAATGAACAAAGGATTCGAGCAGAATTGTCGGTAGATGCGTCATCGACACATACAACTTCTATGTCACAATCTCTTTGATTAAAAATGGATTGGAGGCATTCGCGGAGATGCGCCTCTTTATTATATACCGGAACAACGAAAGTGATAGCCGGGCGCTTCCTTCCTATTGCAAACAGATCCCTGATTTTGTTCTTCACCTTTGGCATGCGAGTTGGGTCGATCTAATCTCGGTTGTTGTCGTCTCTAATCGAGCCAATGATCACTTTGGTTGCAGTGCCGAGATGGCAATCCTCCGCGATCATCATGAGGCCTGGGGTTGCATGGCGTGGAGGGCGCCTACCCTGGTCGCGCGTTAAGGCGCGGGTACGGGACGCGGGGTACCGGAACTCCGAGGAATTGACAAAGTGGCATCCATTGCACCTCGCTCGTCACATCCAATTCAAGGAGCGTATCCGGGCGATCTTGGAAATACCTTCTCACTTCGTCATTGTGACGGCGGTACGCTCGTTCCGCTTGCGCACGATTGGGCCTGTCGGTGCCATAAAATGTTTGATGGCATGCGTTGATGAGGGGCCACTCCGGAAGTTTAGTCCACAAATCCCACCATTTATCGAAGATCGACTCGATGCTGCGCGCCCATTCGTCCGTATTCCGATGGGTAAGGATGAACTTGCTTCGTGGAAACAGCAGATCGAGCTCACGGAAAAACAACGGTACGGGAAAGTCGGCGTAGCCTTGGTACTTTTGAAGGTCGCTCGACTCATTGAAGACAAGGTCTCCTTGGCCATCTATATCGCACATGAACCAGCAGCCCGTTTTTTCGAGACATTTGAATCCCAGAATATTAAACGCCCGTCTGAGCGAGCTTGTGCCGGTTCGGTGTGCCCCAATTCCGAACGCCTTATTGATCATTGCTGACCCCCCAAGCTAAGCCTCATTTCCTATACCACGTCCGGCGCCGGACCGGCTTGGTTGGTGTCGTCGTTCGATGCCCGCTCCAATCGAGGATGTGAGAGCTAGCCGGTTAGACGCTGGCCAACCTCTCGTTGGAAAGATAAGGTCTCGACACCAATCTCACCCCATCAACAACCCATCGGTATATTTGCTACTCTTCACCTGTTCAACGCCGGCGCCTCGACGGACACGGAGCTGGTGCAAGTTGTCGCCTTAAATAGAACCGTCAAGATGAAGCTACAAGTTCGCGCGAGGGCATAGGACGCTTCATGTGGAAGGTAAAGCTCGGCTTATCGACGCCGCGAAGAGATGCAGTTATTGGGTGCATCACTAAATACACTTTCGCCAAGATTAAAGTTTGGGCGGCCTCCCTGCAAGCCAGCGGTTTTGAGGGTCGTAAAGTCGTTATTTCAACCAACGTCGATCAGACAGTCTTAGACGAGCTCATACGTCGGGGGTTCGAGGTTTATAATCTCGATGCGCTCGATGAGAAGACACGCACCAAATTGCCAGTCGCTAATAGCAAACATGAGATATCAGTAAACAGGTTTTTTTATATTTGGCATACGCTCAAAAGGATGGGGCCGGAAGGAATACGCTACGTCATCCTGACCGACGTTAGGGATATCGTCTTCCAAAAGAACCCAAGTGATTGGTTGGTCAGAAACATGCGAGGCAAGAAGCTCGCTGTGAGTTCGGAAACCGTTCGATACAAGGAGGAACGGTGGAACTTGGCTACGTTGGCTCAGGCGTTCGGACCCGAGTTGCGCGACGTGATGTCGGAGAGAATCCTTTATAACGCAGGACTTATTGCTGGAGAATACGATGCTATAGCTTCATTAGCGCTCGCTATATATTTGGTCTCCAATCGTGCTAATGTTGATTACTGCGACCAGGCCGGTATGAACATCCTTTTGACGCTGTCTCCTTTCAAAGAAATGACCAAGTTCGTTACTTCCGAAAGTGGCTGGGCCTGTCATGGCGCAGTAGTAATGCCGGATGAATCCCATCCCGGGCCGCTCCTCGAACCGCCCCCCGTGTTGCATCAGGGCTCGATTCGAACTCATAAGGGTGAGATCTACACGTGCGTTCACCAATATGACAAAGTTCCTGCATGGAAGCGCGCCATTGAGAAGCAGTGGGGTGGCACTTAGTCAGGCAGCGGACCGTTTCGCTGAGTAATTTGATTTTCATGCACTCTTGCAATAGCAAACACAGAAAATTGCTCGTAATTTGTGCAGTTCCAGACCCCGGGCATCTGATCGCCTTGCTGAAAATAGCCGCCCAGGCTCGATGCAACGTGGCTGACGTGCAGGCAATTATTCCCGACGAGCTTCGTCACGTTGCGGAGCGTTGCGGTGTCGAGTGCCACACATTCGGTGCCATAGGAGAAGGCACTAGCTACGAATACGTCACCAAGTATCTTCATGCCGCAGGCTTGCTTCGGCTGCTTAAATACAACCGGTTAGTAAAGCAGTATTATTTTTCCCCGTTACAGCGGAATATCCAAGCTAAACTTAAAGAAATCACGAGGTTAGTAGATTATATCCGGCCGACGGTCATGTTGGCAGATGAACACTATTTTCGCCCTCAAAGCATTCGCCTTGCAAAGGAACAGAATGTTCCCCTCCTGCTCCACGACTTGGCAGCCAATGCCAAAAAGAACCAAAATACGTTGACGCTGGGGAGTATGCAAAGCGATCTGCGGGATCTCACCGACTTGGCCGGAGAGTTAACACGCAAGGTTAGGGGAGAGCTTAGTTTCGGTTGCCGTCGATTCACAAGATTGCGGCGTCCTCGAGCCGAAGCTCGACTCTTTCCTTTCGACGCTTCTCAGCTGAAAAGTCCACGCGTCATAAAGATCGCGAGTGGGACCGCTCTTCTGGAAAAGATTTATTTGAAGGAGCTGGTTAACATAGATAGCTCACGAGTAATTATCCCGCTTTTGCCTCCCCTCGCTTCCCCTATTGAGCCTCGACTCCAAACTTGGCTCGCCAATAGCAATAAGGACGTCGCCTACATATCCTTCGGCACGATGATCTCCCCAGACCAGCACCTACTCGACTCGTTGGTTCAAGAATTCTTGGTACGGGGAATAAGGGTTTTGGTGCAATCACCAGGCCATTTGAACTTGAGCCACAGCTCTAGCATGGTCCGCCTGGAAAAATGGGTCTCTCAGTCGAGCATTCTTTCCCATAATGCCGTAAAATTGTTCGTTTCGCATGCTGGAGCGGGAGCAGTACAAGAGGCGATCTGGGCTGCAAAACCGATGCTCTGCATTCCTCATGGCTGGGACCAGTACTACAACGCCTGGATTGCGCAGGAATTGGGTGTCGGCAAAAGCATCGGCAAATCGCAGCCCAGAAGGATGTCGACGGTCGTTCGCCAACTCTTTCGGGACCTTCCGATGATGCAACACAGAGTGAATACGCTTTCAGCGGAGGCCCACTCGCAATTTGACACGTGGCGCGTCGAAGACTTATTCGCTTTACAAGCCTAAGTAGCCCGCGACAGGGGCCTTCTTTGCGTCCGTAAGCGCGGCGAATCGCCGTGAGCGATGTAGGGTGATGAGCGCAAAAATACTATTTGTGTGGGGCGGTCTCGAAAAAATTGGCGGGGTCGAGACCTTCCTTTGCCAGTGCTTGAAGGGTCTCCCACAGTATGGACTAACCC
>JBGTEU010000170.1:0-1758 GCA_041747595.1 Bythopirellula sp. | reverse complement strand
GTTGCCGCCGGGACGGCGATCGCGGCTGGGCATCGCAAGATTCAGGCCGTCGCCGTGGCGACCGAAGGGGGCGCTTCGCCTTGTGGGGCCTGCCGCCAATTCCTCGCCGAATTTGGCCCCAACATGGCCGTGCTGCTGGTGGACGTGAACAATCCTCAGCAACCGCAGACCGACAGCCTCGACAAGTTGTTGCCGGCCCAGTTTCACTTGAAATTGCAGGACTAGATTTGCGCTACATGACGTGCGTTTCGCGGGTCATCTGCTCGTGGCGCTCGATGTCTTCTTTTTCCAAGGCCGCGAGATAGGGCAGATTGCGGTACATGTCTTGATAGTCGAGGCCGTAGCCGACGACGAATTCATCGGGAATGTCGAACGCCGTGAAGTCGGGCTCGTATTCGGCTTCTTGCCGGCCGTGCTTCCGCAGGAGCACCGCGGACTTCACCGACTTGGGCCCAAATTCATGGAGCTTCTCGACGACGTTTTTCAACGTATGCCCGGTATCGAAAATGTCGTCCACCAACAGCACGTCGCGACCCGAGATATCGAGCATCAGCTCGGAATTGATGATGAGGTCGCAACGTTCGGTGGTCGCCCCGCGGTAGCTGGAAGCTTGGATCACCCCCACACGCATCGGCTGCTCGATTGCACGGATCAAGTCGGCCAACAAGACGACGCTGCCCGTGAGCACTCCGACGATCGTGAGTTGGCGACCTTCGTAGGCCTCTTCGATTCTGGCAGCCATCTTGGCTACACCCCGATGCAAGGTCCCCTTGTCGTAGAGAATTTTCATGCGCTGCCGATCCTTGGTACTGAGTGAGAAAACTGGCCAGAGGCGTGGGATAAGGAAATTGTGGCCGAATCATCGGTCTAGAGCAACAGGCCGGCGAAACAAGCGGTCATAAAGCTGGCCAGCGTGCCCCCGAGCATGGCCCTGAGTCCCAGTCGGGCGAGATCGCCGCGTCGCTCGGGAGCAATGCCGCCGATGCCGCCGAGTTGGATGCCGATCGAACTGAAATTGGCGAAGCCACACAAGGCGAACATCATGATGGCTCTGGTGCGGTCGCTGATTTGAACCGCACTTTCGGCAGCTTCCCACTCGGCTAACCGGCCATAGGCGACGAATTCGTTGGTTGCCATTTTGAGCCCCATCAATTGACCTGCTGCCGAGCAATCTTGCGTTTCAATACCGATCACCCACGCGATAGGCCAAAACAGTTTGCCCAATGCGCCTTCCAAAGACCACACGCCGGCCCCCGCTTCTTCGGTATAACCGAAGTGACCTCCGGTCCAACCGAGCAGCGCGTTAAGCGTGGCAATCAGGGCGAGAAACACGATAAGCATCGCGCCCACGTTGAGAGCGAGCTGCAATCCCCCGACCGTGCCGTTGGCGACCGATTCCAGCACGTTGGCGCTTTCGTCTTTGATGTCGATCTTGACCGAGCCCATCGTTTTAGGCTCGTCAACTTCCGGCTGAATGATTTTGGCCAGCAGCAACGCCCCCGGCGCGGAGATTACCGAAGCGGAAAGCAAATTGCCCGCATTGAAGCCCATGGATGCCAAAGCCCCCAGCACGCCCCCGGCCATGGTGGCGAACCCCCCCATCATGACGGCGTTCAGCTCCGAAGTGGTCATGGTGCTAATGTAGGGACGAATCACGAGCGGTGCCTCGGTTTGCCCCACGAAGACATTGGCCGCCGCGGAAAGGGTTTCCGCGCCTGAGGTACGCATCGTTTTTTGCATGACCAGTGCCATCACGCC
>JBGTEU010000169.1:0-6478 GCA_041747595.1 Bythopirellula sp. | reverse complement strand
ACTCGTTCTGCGTAATGTCTGAATCGTCGGTGAATCGAATCCCGGTGATTGAACCCCAGCGGAGATGGCTTCCCTCTTGCTCCTGCGCTTTACGCCCGACGAAGCTTGGGTTGCTGTGAGCTAGGTAAACGGCCTGTGTCGATTCAATCGCGCAGTAACTCGCCCGAAAATCGGATTTGGCTCGCGTCACGAGCTCTTGAAAGTTTGCCGTCCCGGAGCGGATGTAATCCACTTCAACGGCGGCGGTCAATTTCCCCAGTCTGAGCAGGGAGGCATTAATCCCACGCGAGCTCAGTACGCTGTGAGAAATGACTAAAACGCCGACGACTAACCAGGCAATGGCCACCATGCAAAAAAGCAGGTAGTAAGCGACCACTCTACGGGGCAGACCCTGATTGGGGCGGCGAAAAAACATGATGTTTCTGGGGGTGAGCACACGGCGGGGACAGCTCGTAAATTACGCACACGTACCGACTAAATCCTCGACGGCTTTGACGACTGCCGCCGGACTAAACGGCTTGGAAAACACGCCACTAATTCCGAGCTCGTCTCGCAGGCGAGGAAGTTCCAGTTCCAATCCTTTTGCCGTGAGCAATATGATGGGGCATTCTCGATAATGCGGTAGTTTTATCAATTCGCGGCACAATTCGACGCCCGTCATTTCGGGCATCTGATGATCGGTAACAACGACGTCGAATCGTCCTTGTTCAGCGATTTCAAGCGCCAAGAGGCCGTTCCTGGCGGTTTGTGTTTCGAAGCCAGCTCGATCTAAAGCGAACTGCATCACTCGCGCTAGCGCCAGATTATCGTCAACTACTAATGCTCGTTTGATCATGGTGCTTATCTTCTTGTGAGATCCCACCAACGACTTGCCAATAGCTAGTCACAAGCTCCGCTCAAAGCTGGTCGTAGGTAACGCCTGAAGGAGCAGAATCCGTGCTATTACAAATGAACTCGCCCGTCGTTACGTTATACATCCAACCGGTCAATCCATTAGCTGCTACGGGGACGGCAGTAGATACGGAGATCTTGTTATCTCCGGTACCCACGGGGCTCGCGGGAAAATTGTTACCGCGGATAAAATCCTTCATGACCAAGTGGAAGTCGCTCGTACCATCCCCCGTGCAGGCAGGAAACGCGCCCGCATTCTCGGCGGCATACAGTTCGATGCCGTCACGAATAATGGACAGTGTCTGTCGCAGACCGTTTTCCGTCGCGGTACCCGAAGTGGTAAAGAGCTTGGGAGCCCCCACGCCAGCCAGGATGCCTAAAATCAAAATCACTACCACCAATTCAATCAGAGTAAAACCGTTTCGTTGCCGTACCATCATTTGGCCCTCATATCTTTTCGAGTAAAGAATCTTGTTAATGAGCTCCCTTAAAAAAATCGTAGCTCGCGTTGTAACGCCGAATCGTTTTCTAATGTCTTGTTTTGAAAACTCGACGAACTAAGAAACAAATAGCTTGTGAATTCGTCATGTCTGCTACGGCTTTCCGAACCGCGGCCCCAGGCAGCCGTTAATTTCCTTACAACCGTCATGGATGGGTGTTAAACCCCCTAGTCACCCTTAAGTCGAGTTTGTTGAGCTATTCTTCGTAAGTAATGACGTTTTGCGATGACAGAGCGAGCACGAGCTAAACAGCGCGCTCATTCTCAATTTTTGTTGCTGGCGAGATTCGATATGACGACACCACTTGCGACCCTGGAAAATGAAACGCTCAAACGTTCCCTCGGAACGATTGATCTTGAGCAGGCTCTGGGGATTTACTTGGATACTTGGGTCCGCTCGGGAGTGACGTGGAACTGCACCGAATTGGCTTCGGCGGAGCAGTATCCGGAAGATGTGACGCCCAACGTGCTTGAGAACGCCTGGAAGGCCCAACAACACGTTGTTGAGGAAATCGAACCTGGGCGTTATCTCGTTGCCCTGCCTGTTAAAGATTCCCATCGCAAGACTGCTCAGGCCTTGAGTTGTATTGTCGAGTGTGAATCCCCCCAACTCCTAAACTTTGCTCTCGAGCAAAGCCAACTTGCGAATCAAAACGAAACCGAACTCGATCGCTTGCGCGAAGAAAATAGCGCTTTCCTGAGACAGGTGAGCGAAGATTTCGAGGAACTCACGTTTCTACGCTCAATGGCCGAGCATCTCACCCTGGAAGAAAGCAATCACGGCCTTACGCGGCTTACCGATTACACGTTGTCACTGCTCGGTCAAATCGTGGGCGTCGAATATCTCTATTTTCTCGATGGTCGCGGTGGTCAGCCTCGCGTTGCGGCTGAATGGGCCGAAACGGTGCGCGACGTGCCCACGTTTGAACATTGGCAATTAGAAGCCTTGACGCGCGAACTTTCCGCAACGCCCGGAGACCGGCCGGTCGTGCGCAATTCAATCCAATCCGAGGATTTGGGATACGGATTGCGTGGAATTAAAGAACTTGTCCTCGTGCCCGTTTCCAGCACGATTGCTCAGCTCGGTTGGTTATTGGCAATCAATCGCAGCGGCCGCCAGGCGGCGATGTGTGCTGAAGTCGGATGGAAATTGAGCCAACACGAACTCGGCACCCGCGAGGCCTCGCTTTTGTGTACCGCCGCCGCGATGCTTGCCTCGCACGCTAACAACCTTGCCCTTTTGGCCGAGCGTGAAGCCTTGCTGGTGAGCGTCGTGCGATCCCTGGTTTCCGCGGTGGATTCGCGTGATCCCTATACCTGTGGCCATAGCGAACGCGTGGCACTTTACGCGAGACGCTTGGGACAAGACATCGGTTTGGACGAAGATGCCTGTGAAAAAATTTACTTGACCGGCTTGTTGCATGATTTAGGCAAGATTGGCATCAGTGATTCGGTTCTCAAAAAGGACGGGCCACTCACCGAACAAGAATTTGCCGAAATTCAACGGCATCCCGATCTCGGTTGGGCCATCCTTCGAGAACTGGAGCAGTTTGATTACGTGCTCCCCGGCGTGCTGCATCATCACGAACGTTATGACGGCAAGGGTTATCCCGATAAATTGCTTGGCGACGAAACCCCGCTCGAGGGTCGACTCCTGGCCGTGGTCGATGCCTTCGACGCGATGACCTCGGATCGTCCTTATCGTGCCGGAATGCCCATCGAGAAAGCCATTCAAATTTTGGGGGATGGTGCCGGCACGCAATGGGACGCCCAGCTGGTCGATGCTTTCCTGAGAATTTTGCCAGATATCCTCGAAATTCGCCGTTCCTACCATCGCCCTCCCCTGCCAAACCGCAAGACGGCTGAATATTCTCGTTCACGAGATTTACTCGCGAGCCATCCTGCGGTCCTGTAGTCGACTTGCAAGGAGATCGCCATGGTCACACATGCCAAACTTGCCGCGGGCCATGATCTCCGCGGCACGAGGAGCTCGCCCCAGGGATTTACCTTAATTGAGCTCGTGTTGGTGATCCTGATCCTGGGAATTCTGGCCGCCGTGGCTGCGCCGCGGTACACGAAAGCCCTGGATACAACCTATGCTAAGGCCGCGGCGGTACGTGTGCAAAGCGATCTGAAGTACGCCCGGCAATTAGCCAAACAGACGAGCAGCAATCAAACGGTGACGTTCGACGTTGCTGCCAACAGCTACACGCTCGTGGGAGTCGATAATCGAGATCGTCAGGGCAGGGACTATATCGTGACGTTATCCGCCGACGAGTTTAATTCCCAAATCAATACGGCTGACTTCAATGGGTCGACCAGTGTGACATTCGACATTTACGGACACGCCAACAATGCGGGTACCGTCGTCGTACAGTCCGGCAGCCGTGTGGAGACGGTCGTCGTCGACGCCTTCGGACAAGTATCGATCCTCTAACGTTAGAAATAGTAGGCCGGAACGAGTTCTGCGAGTTCCGGCAGTGAACTAAGAATTAACTTCAGATGCCGGAACTGCGCACGGCTTGTTCCGGCCTACAAATTTATGCATCACCGCCACGCCTTTACACTGTTGGAACTCATCGTAAGCCTGGCCTCGAGCATTATTCTCGTCGCTGGGTTGGCAGGTTCGCTTTATATCTCGAACAAAGCGATTGATGGCTCGAGCAGTGCCCGAGAGTCGCTGACCGCTTCAACGGTGCTGCGCGACTTGATGGCAGACGTCAGCCAAGCGAGCTCTTTTTCCGAGCGCACTCCCCGTTCGATAACGTTCACCGTTCCGGACCGCGACGGTGATGAGGCTCCGGAAGTGATCCGCTACGCGTGGTCGGGCGTGGTGGGAGATCCGCTCACTTACCAATACAACGGCTCCGCGGCCGTCGCCGTGGCCACCAATGTGCAAGCATTTCATTTGAGTGCCCTGACACGCGAGATCACCGTTGATTCGATCAGTGCCCCGGTGGCCCCTGGTGTGGTATTCGAGGGATTTACGGAACGGGCAGTCACGAACACAGCTCAGGTTGTGATCAACAAGCCTCCAGGCACATCGGAGGGAGACCTATTGATCGCGTGCGTTGTCACCGATGGGGGAACAGTCTTATCAAATCCCACTGGTTGGAACCAAGTCGACATCGGCTCGAATACCTGGAATAACGGAACCAATAATCTTGCCACCGCAGTAACCTTTGGAGTTTGGTGGAAGCAAGCGACTGCTTCAGACTCCAGCACCAGCACTTACCAATTCACGAGAAATAACACTTCGAGGAAAGCCTACGGTTGGATTATGAGATTCACCGGGCACGATGCTACCAATCCCATCAATGCATCTAATTCCGCGCGGGGCGGTGCAACTACGACCCCCCCCAACTCACCCCCCAGTCCGGCGGTCATCACATCAGTCGCCAATGCGATGATTCTCCGTCTTGGGGGCTTCGACGATCCTGATATTACGGTGGGAAACCCAGGAGCGGGTATCGGGACACCCATCACGATGAATTACAGTAGTAATTCAGGAAGCGGTCAGTGCTCGGGAGGAGCTGGCTACGTGATCCAGGCGAGTGCGGGAAACAGCGGCCCTTCAAATTTTACTTTGGCAGGACCGGAAGAATACGTGACCGTCACCATCGCCATTTCCCCGGATACGCCAGAATGAGAATCAATTCCTCCAGAATCTGCAACGCAAGACGCATGGCGCGCGCGGGCCTGGGGCTCGTCGAGGTGATCTGCTCGACGTTGATCGTCGGCATCATGCTTGTGGCATCATTGGAAACAGTGGGCGCCGTGTTCCGCACGCAGCGGCTCAATGCCGACCGGCTCGCCGGCCCCAACCTGGCCCTGGAATTGATGACGGAAGTGCTCTCCTTGCCTTACGAGGATCCTGAATTAGACGACACCGATATAGGCACCGAAGCGGGGGAAGGCACCACCACGCGTGCTGATTTCGACGACGTGGACGACTACCACGGCTGGAACAAACTCGGAGTCGTGAGCAAAGAGGGATCCGCCAACGCCGAATTTTCCACATGGCGGCGGCAGGTCGCGATTTCTTGGGTGGAGCCCTCCTCGGGTGCCGTCGCCGTGACGAACACCAATCTCAAGCGAATCACGGTCAACGTGACCAGTCCCACCGGAGATGTCACGCAACTTACGGCCTATCGTGCCAAGGACGGCGTGTTGGAGCAGTCGGCCACGCCCATGACGGTGGTCACATGGCTGGGGGCCAAGCTGCAGTTGGAGACAGTGAACGCTGCCGCCAGCGTTGGTACGAATTTGACAAATCACGCCGTTGATGCAAATTAAAAAAAATTGAGCCGAACGCGCTAGCGTCGGGTGAATCACCTATACGGCCCGAAACCCGAAGAACCCGAGGCTAGCGCCTACGGCTCTTGAACTGAGCAAACTCCGATCCTCATGAAGACTATGTCGAATCGAAATCTGTCAATAACTCGCGGTGGCACTATCTACGTCGCCGTGCTGGGGGTTGCCCTCATTGTGGGGGTGATCGGCGCCACGGCGATCCACCTCGCCCGCATCGAGCTGCACGGAGCCGTGACAGCCGATGAGATGGCCCGGGCGCGGTTGGCGGCGCAATCGGGAATCGAGTACGCCATCAGCGTGATCAATAGCAATGCCGACTGGCGAACCGATTACACCAGCGGCGTCGCGACGACATATGCCGATCCGCGAAGCATGCTCACGGGCACGGGCGCATTTTCGTTCACATTCACTGACAGCGACGGCGATTTGGCCGATGAAGATCAGGATTCGGTGACGGTGCGCTGCGTGGGCACCGCCGGCAATGCCAGGAGCGTTGTGGAAGTGCTCCTGCAGCCAGCGGGGATGGGCCTGACTTGTTTGGGCTCGTCGCTGCATTCCGACGGAACTCTCAGGGTCGAATCAACCCTGACGACCAACCAACGCGTCAGCGCAAACAGCAACATCAATGCGGCCTTGGGAAGCATTCAGGGAAGCGCCGCATCGACCGGCAACATCTTAGGGTCGGTATCCGTTCAGCCAACTCAGACAAACATCAGTCCCCCCTGGGAGATGCCTGATCCGGAAGAGGCGTTTGAGTATTACAAAGCCAACGGC
>JBGTEU010000168.1:0-2244 GCA_041747595.1 Bythopirellula sp. | reverse complement strand
GGAGCTGGCCCCGAAGGAGTACAATCCACGCTAGCGAATCGGCCAATCTACCACGCCAGGCCGGTCGCGCAGAACAGGAAGAGGATTCCACTATGAAGCGCGTTCAAGATCATTGCTTTGCCGCCATGCTGCTCGAGAGCCTGTTTATCCTGGCTCTGCTGGCAATTACCGCCAAGGCCGAGCCGGCTGGATTACGCGGCATCGGCACACAAACTCTCGGCGGACGTTTTATCTGGTCCGACGAAGTGATTTACGACGGCTTTCGCATTCAAAAGCATTCCACCATTGGCCATTATCGCTTGATCGATCCCGAGGATCGCCGCCGCACGTTTGGTACGTTCGAGAATTGCCTGGCCGAGCTCGAAACCATTAAAACGACCGAGAAGCTGCCGCCGCAGCCTAAGGAAGTGGTGATTGTGGTGCACGGCTTGGGGGCGAGCCGGCAGTTTATGAATGCACTTGCCGACTATCTTCACAAAGAAGGCAAGTTCAACGTAATCAACTTTGGCTATCCTTCGACGCAGGGCGACGTTGGTACCCATGCCAAGTCACTTGCCAACGTGATCCAACACCTTGATGGTGTTGAGACATTGAGCTTTGTTGCGCACAGCATGGGCAATTTGGTGATCCGGCATTGCTTAGGCGACTTGGCCTCGCTGCCCGCATCCGAGCAGCCGGAAATCACTTACAAGCGTTTCGTGATGATTGCCCCGCCAAATCACGGGGACGAGATTGCCGACAACTTTTTGGAGAGCAAGCTCGCCCAGACATTCGCCGGCGAGCCGCTGCAACAACTGGCCCCCAGCAAAGGTTGGGAGACTTTGGAACAGCGACTCGCGGCGCCCAGTTTCGAATTCGGCATCATTGCCGGCGGCACGGGGGATGGCGAAGGTTATTTGGCCGCCATCCCTGGTGAGGATGACGGTCTTCTCTCCGTGGAAACAACGCGTCTAGCCGGTGCAAGTGATTTCGTTCTGGTCAAAGGAATTCACCAATTGATGCCTAAGAACGATCAAGTGAAAGACTACACGCTCCGCTTCCTTGAGAAAGGCTACTTCCTACCCTCGGGAACCAAGCACCCCATTCCAGCGACGAAGGTGGCTCGTTCGGTTCCCTGATGGGCTCTCATTCTTGGAGAGGGCTTTCTTTGAGTGGGCTTGCGGATGTGTCGATCTCCGCGCGTCGGCCGAGAGGGCTTCCTGCCCGCTACTTGTGACCACTTCTTTATTCTTCGCTGCCGCAGCCACTGGTTCCGCCAAGGTCGGTTCTTCTTCTTTCTTGGCGGAAGGGGAGATCGCGGGTTTCACGCTTCTTTTTGTGGCAGCTTGTTCCTCGGCGGCTTCCGCGAGCTCCTTCTCTATATTGATTTTGCTCGCCGTCGTCGGCACACCCGCGTGGATCCCTCCGAACGCGATGCAGCAATAGGCTGACAAGAAGCGTGGGTTCTTCAAGTGCGGACCCAAGTAGTGCGACCGTCCGTTTTCGGGATAGGTGTTCAACTGGCAGAACTTATGGCGGTACTGGCCGAGACGACCGCCGTTCATGCCGACGTAACCCAGGGCACCACGATTATGCCACGAGGTTTTTGGCCATTTTTTCAGCGTTTTGTCGTGGCAATTGAACGTGGTAAGAATTCTCTCCGCGGTGACAAACGATTGACCATAGCGATGGCCCGGATAAAGCATGTCATAGTCGAATGCGGCCGAGATCATTGCGGCACGCAAATTGGGACGCTCCACGGGGGCACCGTTGGCAAAGGTCATCCCTCGCACGCAGCCGCCACCCATCAGATGGAGCGCCACCGCCGAAGTGATCGCACCGTAGCTGTGGCCCGACAGGGTCACGCGTTGTGTGAGGCTCATTTGATCGACCAACTTGGCCAGATAGTAGCCTTGATATTCCGCATAGACATACTTGATGCGCAGATTCTTGCTGATCATCTCACGGACCCGCAGGCGTTCGGTTTTGAAGACACGCTCGGCTGGCCACGACCAACAAACGAGCCGCTTTTTGCCGGGGCAACAACTCATCTTGTCGTAAACCTCCCAGAAGCCTTTCATGGCCCCTTTGTGCTTGAGCGAGTTGCCATGGATGTAAAACAGGGTTGGCATCGTGGCTTCGCCGGCCAAGAACGATTCGCGAGATTCGCGGACGAAGCAGCCACTGCAGCGGTCGTAGCGCTGATAGGAAATTTTCTCGAAACCACGGTCGAGGTTGTTGCAACGCGGCGCGCAACGGGTGTTG
>JBGTEU010000167.1:0-2242 GCA_041747595.1 Bythopirellula sp. | reverse complement strand
TCCAATCGCTAACCGCCGTCGGGTTTCGGAGGGTTCTTGGCGTCGCCTTTTTTGGGATGGGGCTTGATAATCAGCGGGCCCGCCACGGCATCGCAGATCACTAACACGTTCAAGAGGCCCGCGATTACGGTATAGACTGTTCCCAGTTCAAAACGCGGGTGCATTTTGACGGTCCACATCGCAAGCTCGTTGGGTTGGGTCGACATATTGCCCGAGTCATCTTTCCACGGCGTCGGCCCGTTTTTGGGCGGTGCCATGAAGCCGTTCCACCAGAGCGACTCGCCGCCGAGCATTCGTTGCCTTTGCACGAGCATGGGAGTGGCGGGCAGCCCCACGCCGAGTTGGCAAAAATACTGCCAGCGGTATTGTTGCTCCCAAGGCACCGCGGCATACACTACCTTGCCTTCACCCAAATACAACCCGTAAGCAAACGTCCCTAGGATGCAAATGAAAAATAGCAATCCCTTGCCGGTGCGTCCTTGATACATGTGGCCCAAACCGGGGAGGGCCCAGGCGAGAATTCCTGCGAGCCACGGCTGTTTGAGGTCGATCACCACGGCATCGCCGGGGGCATCGGAACCTGTCGCATTGGGGATGAGGACTTTGGCCATATTAATTGGATGGGATTGATAACAAACAGAATGGGACCGCCGGCTACCGCCTGCGGCTAATATGAGACAGGTGATTCATTATTTTAGTGGACGGCACAGCCCCGTCCCAGGCCAGAATCGAAGGGGCAAACCGTGCTCATACCGGGAATTCGCCGAACGAAGAAGGAACTTGCCGGAAGGGGCTTATTTTAGCGCGAAAAAAAGTGCAATGGCCGCAAGAATTGCGGCGACAATTCCCAGCGCTTTCCAGTTCGGTTTCTTTGCGTTTGATGACACGGCCCCGCTTTGCAAGCGTTGCGTGAGGTTAAGTCCCGAGCCGTTGGAATCGCCGACGGGTTCGGTCACGGGTTGCTTGACATAAATTAGCCGCGCGGCGTTAGAGGTGCCGGCGAGCAATTGTTCCAATACCTCGGCAACGATCGCCGCATTGGCGGGTCGGTCTTCCGGCTTTTTCTCCAGCATCTTGTCCACGAGATCGGCGAACTCCGTGGGGCAATCGGGCACCAACACATCGAGCCGGGCCGGTGCCGACTCCAGGTGTTGATCGAAGATCGCCGCGTAGTTTGGTCCGTCAAACGGCACATGTCCCGTAACCATTTCAAAGACAATACAAGCGAGGGCATAAATATCGAGCCGACCGTCGATTTCGTCTTGGCCCGTGATCTGTTCGGGGGGCATGTACCGCCACGTTCCGACGGTTTGCCCCGCCATGGTGAGCCGTGTGTCGTTGAGATCGCGCGCGAGGCCAAGGTCACCCAACTTCACAAAGCCATCTTCCGAGAGATACAGATTGGCCGGCTTGAGATCGCGATGCACACAGCCTCGTTCGTGGGCGTGGGCCAGGGCCCGGCTGACTTGAGCGGTCACTTCGGCCGCTTCGCGCCAGGGGAGTCGATAGCGCGAGACGAGAACTTCTTTCAGCGTTCCACACTGCACGAGTTCCATCGCACAGTAAATACTCCCCTCGTGAAGCCCAGCTTCGTAGACTCGCACGATATTTTTGTGGTCGAGCTTTTTGAGCAACGCCACTTCACGAACAAAACGGCGCTGCACTTCGGGCTCGAGTTCCTTGGTGCCGTGGAGGATCTTGATGGCGGCGCGCTGGTTGGTCTCTTGATGGCGAGCTTCGTAGACGGCGCCAAATCCCCCTCGGCCTAGGCAGCGGCCAAGCACGTAGGGACCAATCCTATCTGCGGTCGTGGGCATGAATCGCAATTCCTTGCGTGAGTGAAAAAGAAGAATCAACAATGAGCCCGTGGCCGCCTTCCACATGCTCGAAAACATTCTAACAACGGGTCGTGAGGTTCCCAACAGATTTTTGTCGCGAAACGCCAAACGACGTTTGTTATACTTTTCGCACCGTCCTCTGTGTGAATTCCTCGGGAAAAGTGCATGCCGTGTTTAAATATCAGTGCTTCCTGGTGATGGGTATGCTACTTGGAACGCTCCCGCAAGCTCGCGGACAAGAAGTCCCTGGCGTGACCGGCACGGTCGAACACCACGCCGATTTCTCCGCTCGGGAGTTACTGCCCAGGCATGTCGACGTCTGGTTGCCGCCGTCCTACGGCGCGAAACCTGATGAGCGTTATCCCGTCGTTTACATGCAGGACGGTCAAAATCTGTTCGACCCC
>JBGTEU010000166.1:0-2916 GCA_041747595.1 Bythopirellula sp. | reverse complement strand
ATTCTTTTTGTGCATCGACGAGATTCACAAAGGACAAGAAAGGATCGTTTGTCAACATGACCCAACGGGCTTACAACTTCGCGGCCGGACCGGCCGTTCTTCCTGAGCCGGTGCTGGCTCAAGTGCAGCGCGAGATCATGGTGCTGCCGGGGCCGAAGGCTTCGATTTTGGAAATCAGCCATCGCTCGCCCACGTTCAAAGAAATCATCGAAGCCGCCGAAGCGAACATTCGCAAGTTGCTCACTATTAGCGATGATTACGCCGTGCTGTTCTTGCAAGGAGGCGGACGGCTGTTGTTCTCGATGATCCCAATGAATCTGATAACCAGCGAGAAGCCGAGCGCCGACTATATTCTTACCGGCACATGGGGCAAGGCCGCGCTCAAGGAAGCCAAGAAGGAAGGGCAAACTCGCGTTGCCTGGGATGGTGCCGACGGAAAATACACTTTCACGCCAGCTGACGCGGATTTGAATCTCGACGCGAATGCTGCCTATGCGCACTACACTTGCAACGAAACGATTGAAGGGGTGCAATTTCCCACCGAGCCGCAAACGGGCGACGTTCCTTTGGTGTGCGACGCGTCGAGCGACTTTATGCACAAACCGATCCCCGTGGATCGCTATGGCATGATCTACGCATGCGCCCAAAAAAACCTGGGGCCGGCTGGCGTGTCGATTGTCGTCATCCGCAAAGATTTGCTCCAGCGATCGAGCGACGAACTTGGCGCCTATTTGAATTTCAAATTGCATGCCGACGAAGGTTCGCTGATGAATACGGCGCCGACGTTTGCAATCTACGTTGTGCGGCTGGTGACCGATTGGCTCGTGAACGAAATCGGCGGCCTCGACAAGATGTATGCGATCAACAAGTCGAAGGCCAAGATGCTGTACGACGTGATCGACGCGAGCAGCGGTTTTTACGAAGGGCATGCCCGGGCCGACTGCCGGTCGCTCATGAACGTTTCGTTCCGATTGCCGAGCGAAGAACTCACCAAGGACTTCCTGAAGCAAAGCGAAGCACATGATTTGACGGCTCTCGCCGGGCATCGCTCGGTGGGGGGCTGCCGCGCTTCGATTTACAATGCGATGCCGGTCGCCGGCGTTGAAGCCCTGCGTGACTTCATGATTGATTTCCGCGACAAGCACGCGTCGTGATTTTTCGTTACTGACCTTTGACCTCTCACCTCTGGCCTTTCTCTGATGCATAAAGTTATTGTCCTCGACGATTTGTCCCAAGAAGGCCTCGGCTTGCTTGATGCCGCGCCGGGCATTGAATACGAAGTTCGCACGGGGCTCAAAGGGAACGACCTCCGCAGCGCTCTGCGAGAATTCGACGGCGCGATTTGCCGGAGCGGCGTAAAGATTACGGCCGAATCGCTCGAAGGCTCGCGGCGGTTGAGGGCAATCGTACGAGCCGGCGTGGGGACCGACAACATCGATAAAGCGGCCGCCACGCGGGCCGGTGTCGTCGTGATGAACACCCCGGCGGGAAATACGCTGAGCACGGCGGAGCACACGATCACGCTGATGCTCGCGATGTCGCGGAATGTGGCCCCCGCGTATCAGAGTTTGTGCGAGGGACGCTGGGATCGCAAAAACTACATGGGCAGTCAGGTCGCAGGTAAGACGCTGGGCGTCGTCGGCTTGGGCCGCATCGGCCTCGCGGTTGCGCAACGGGCGCTCGCACTCGAAATGAAAGTCGTCGGCTACGATCCGTTTATGTCGAAGGAACGAGCGCAAGACTTGGGAATCGAGCTGGTCGAAACCGTGGCGGCGATGTTGCCGGTAGTTGACTATCTCACCGTGCATACGCCGCTTACCGACGAAACCCGCAATCTCATTGATTTGCCGGAACTCGAGATCATGAAGCCTGGCGTGAGGTTGGTGAATTGCGCTCGTGGTGGGATTTATAATGAAGCCGCGTTGATCGAAGGTCTGGATTCGGGCAGAATCGCCGGCGTGGCGCTCGACGTGTTTGTCGAAGAGCCTTGCACCAATAGCCCCCTTTTCGGCAAGCCGGGCGTGCTCTGCACGCCGCATTTGGGGGCAAGCACCGAAGAAGCCCAAACCTCGGTGGCCGTTGAGGCCGTGGGCCTGCTGACCGATTATCTGACCTTCGGCACGATCCGGCATGCGGTGAACGTCGCCCCGCTCGATGCCAAAACGCTCGAATCGCTCCGCGGTTATGTCGACGTCGCCTATCGCCTGGGCATCTTGCTCGCTGGACTGCAAGAAGGCAACGCCCGGGAATGCCGCTTGAATTATCGAGGCGAGATCACCGACCGCGACACCAAGGTCCTCACCGCCGTTTTCGCCGCGGGTTTGTTGAAGCACGCCCTCGACGAAGAAGTGAATCTCGTGAACGCGGAGCTCATGCTCCGCGATCGGGGCATCGAGCTCACCATCGAATCGCACAGCGAAATGGGGGCCTTTCGTTCGACGATGTCCGCGGAATTGAAGACCGATTCGAGCCAACACAAGGTCGCTGGCACGGTGTTCGGCCACTCCATGCCACGGCTGGTGGCAATCGACGGCTATCGCCTGGAAGCGTATCTCGATGGCTGTCTGTTGGTGTATACCCACAAGGATGTCCCGGGAATTATCGGCAAAGTCGGCACCCTGTTCGGCGAACACGGCGTGAACATCGGCCAAATGGCGGTTGGCCGCGATCAGGCCGGCGGCGACGCGATAGGGATCCTGAATCTCGATGCCCCGCCTACTCCGGAAGCCCTCGAAGCCATGCGGAATATGCCTTTCATCAGCAGCGTGCGGCTGATCCACCTCCCCCCGGCCGGCGAGTTGCCCGCTTGGTTGCAGGGATAATTGCTGAAGACGCAAGGGGCACAAGACCCCGTCCAAACATCTGCCAAACCGCAAGGTCAGCACGACCGGCCAAGTTTTCAGGGATTTCCTCGTC
>JBGTEU010000165.1:0-3444 GCA_041747595.1 Bythopirellula sp. | reverse complement strand
ATCTTGAATTCATACGTTTTCATAATGCGAAGTCGATTTTTGTTTAATGCGGACAATCGTCCACTTCTTGGCGAATATGGCGAGCATGATTCTCTGGCACGCGTGGTGTCGAAAAAACTTTGATAATGCAACCACCTCTTTGGTGGGCTGGGCAGTATAGCTTTCCCCAAATATGGGCCT
Organism: Bythopirellula sp.; assembly: GCA_041747595.1. Taxonomy (GTDB): domain Bacteria; phylum Planctomycetota; class Planctomycetia; order Pirellulales; family Lacipirellulaceae; genus Bythopirellula. The sequence continues at coordinate 3,264 of JBGTEU010000165.1, read as the reverse complement.
GACCGCTTGCCTTCACCACACGCCAGTTCTTCGATTCAGCATACTTGATTGCCTCACGAATATGCTTATTGGAGTGGGTTGGCATCGTTTCATTCTAGTAGACGAATGAAACATAAGTCGAGCGTTAATTACACCCTTCACCCCAACAATATCGGCGTATCACCTTCTCCTTCGCGTTCTTCCCACTGTTTGCGGACTTCGCCCAGGCCGTAGACGCATAGTTCGAACGAGTCGCTCAACCGTTCGAGCACGTCGTCGGGGGGAGAGCTTTCATCCGCGGGGAGTCGACTGGCGAGCAGATAGTTGCGTTTGCCCTGGTCGCGATAGTTGATGAGGCTGTCTTTGGTTTGCTTGCGGCGGTTCTCGGCGGTCTCGGGATAAATCCCCAGCCAGAACAATGTGAAATCACCGATGTGCCGATGCACGCGGCGCCGCGCGGGGCCTTGACGGCACTGGGCTTCGTAAAGCATGTCGGTGACGGCAATCAAGCGCTCACCAGTAGGAGTGCGAAGACCGAAGATCGCATCGGTGCGTACGAAATGCGTCAGCAGTGCCGAGAGATAATCCACCAGCGGGGGATCGGCCACGCCAAGTCGCGTGGTGAAGGTGTACTCGGTGATGCCGGCAAAGAACCGGTGCAGGGCTTCGCTGCGATCGGAGCGGGGGGAACCAGCGGTCATGGGCGACCTCCATCGGGGGGAAGGGGTCGGTTGTGTCGCACGCCTGTCGACCCGCACCAAAAAAGCACGTGCCGACCGATGAACCACAACCCTTTTAATTTTACCTTGCGACTTTCTGCAAGGTCAAATTTTTTAGCGTGAAACAAAAGTGTCATCCTGAGAGAGCCTTTGGTCCGCCAAGGCGGAAATGATCTGGCCTCGACACGAAGGAATGCAGATTCTTCAGTCGCCAAGGCTCCCTCAGAATGACGAATTAAGAGGATTCGAGGGCCGCCAACAAACTCGCCAGATAGTCGCCGACGGCCTTGATCGTCGCTTCACGGCTTTGAGAATTTGCCTCGGCGATGCGGCGGACGATGGCCGAGCCGACAATCAGTCCATCGGCCACCGGTGCCAACGTGCGGACGTGTTCCGGTTGGCTGATGCCGAAGCCGATGCAGACCGGAAGCGGCGTCTGCGTGCGGAGCCAACTCACGCGCTCAAGCAGCTCGGGGGGCAACTCGGTTCGCTCGCCGGTGATCCCCGCGACCGAGACATAATAGATGAAGCCGCTGGAAGTCGCGGCGATGCGGAGCGCACGGTCTTTCGGTGTTAGGGGCGTGACCAACTGCACGAGGCTCAAATCACGGCTGCCGCAGACTTTGGCGAGGGCAGGGGACTCATCCACCGGCAAGTCGGGAACGATCATCCCGGCGATACCGCGTTCGACAAGCTCGTCGGCATATTTTTCCACGCCGTGGCGATAGATGATCGCGTAGCTGACCATCGTCACCAGCGGCGTCGAAACTTTCGGAGCCACCGTGCCGAGCATTTCGAGAATCCCGGCAAGCTTCACTTTCTTTTCCAAAGCGCGGGTGTACGAAGCCTGGATCACTGGCCCATCGGCGATGGGATCACTGTAGGGAATGCCGACCTCGCACATCGAGGCCCCCCGAGCGACAAGCTCCTGAATCACCGCAGCGGTAAATTCGAGGTCGGGATCGCCCGCGGTCACGAACGGCATCAGCGCCTTGCGCTTGGCGGTGCGGAGTTCAGAGAAAAGTTTATCGATGGATGACATTTAATCTCTATTTTTCACTATTACGCGACTTGCTCCGCCAAAAAGACAGATGTCATTCCGAAAGGAGTTCCACGACTTGAGGAATCTGGCTTCAGTTCGTATGCGTCTGGCAATGCCTGTTAGTGCTACAAACCAGATCCCTCGGTCGGCGAGCCTCCCTCGGGATGACAAATCCTGCCTCTCAAGCTGGGGCCGATCATTATTAACCAAACTTCACACCCTTGAGCCGGGCGAGCTCCGACGCGTCTTTGTCGCCGCGGCCGGAGAGGCATACGACGATTCGCTCTCTTTTGTCGCGCTTGGCAGCGAGTTGCATCGCTTCGGCCACCGCGTGCGACGATTCCAGCGCGGGCAGAATTCCTTCCAAACTTGCCAGGGCGTCGAACGCCGCCATCGCCGCTTCGTCGGTGCAACTCGTGTAGGTGACGCGGCCCGACTCCTTCCAATAACTGTGCTCGGGGCCGACTCCGGGGTAATCAAGTCCCGCCGACATGGAATGCACGTCGCACGTTTGTCCGTCTTCATCCTGCATCACGTAACTGAAACTACCGTGCAACACGCCGGGACTGCCGTAAGTGAGCGGCGACGCATGATCGCCCGGCTTGTTGCCCCGGCCACCGGCTTCGACGCCGACCATTTCCACGTCTTTCAAATTCACAAACGGGAAGAACATCCCCGCGGCGTTGCTGCCACCCCCCACGCATGCGACCACCACGTTGGGCAAATCGACGAATTGCGCCCGCGATTGTTCGATGGTCTCGCGGCCGATCACCGATTGAAAGTCGCGGACGATTTGTGGAAACGGATGGGGGCCCACCACCGAGCCGAGAATGTAGTGGGTGGTTTCGACGCTCGACATCCAGTCGCGCATCGCTTCGTTGATCGCATCGCGCAATGTGCGGGCACCGCTGCTCACGGGTCGCACTTCGGCGCCCAGCAGTTTCATGCTGAACACATTGGGTGCCTGACGGCGGATATCTTCCTCGCCCATGTAAACCACACAGTCGAGACCAAAGTGGGCACATGCGGTTGCCGTCGCCACGCCATGCTGGCCGGCGCCCGTCTCGGCGATCACCCTCTTCTTGCCCATCCGCAGGGTGAGCAGCGCCTGGCCGAGGGTGTTGTTGATCTTGTGGGCGCCGGTGTGATTCAGGTCTTCGCGCTTGAGCCAAATCTCCGCGCCGCCACAGCGCTCGGTGAGCCGTTTGGCAAAGTAAAGCGGCGATGGGCGACCCACGTAGTTTTTCAGCAAGTCGTCGAGCTCGGCCTGAAACTGCGGGTCCTTTTTCGCAGACTCATATTCCTTAACCAATTGGTCGAGGGCGTAGACCAAAGTCTCCGGCACGTACCGCCCCCCGAACTCACCATAGCGGCCTGCTTCGTCGGGGACTGAGGTATTGAGAGGAACAATGGCCATGATACTAAACCTTGCAGGGGGCCCTGGGTGAACAGTCGATTCTCGATTATCGCCTTGGTAAGGGTCAAGGCCTGGGGAGGAATGTCAAAGGTAAGATGTTAGATTGC
>JBGTEU010000164.1:0-2585 GCA_041747595.1 Bythopirellula sp. | reverse complement strand
CTTCTGACCATGCCATATAGCACCGTAACCGGCCTTCTCGATTGCCGCCACGGGAAACTTCTCATCGGACGTTTTGAGCTCTTGTAGACAAACTACGTCCGGTTCTGAATGCTCCAGCCAGCGGAGAAGAACAGGCAAACGCCCGTTAATGCCATTGACGTTGTAGGTCGCAAGTTTCATGTCTGTACTGTCTGGAGGCTACTCAAGACTTACGATTCGGAGCGTTGGCCCAGTCCGCCAAATGGCAGCTCAACCACCGTTTAGGTTCCGCAGAACGTTCGATAGCTGCAATCGTCCTCCTGAGGTTCTTGATAGAATGCCAAGTCTTTGGCCGCTTCAAAGGGCTTTGATAGTGCCTCCAACAACTTGTGAAGCACCGATAAGTCTTCATCGTTCTCTGCCGCATCGAGTGCTTCCTCGACGCGGTGGTTCCGAGGAATGATCACCGGGTTGACCGCGCTCATGGTTGAATACGCCAAAGTGCTTGGTCCGCCCTCACGGCTGAGACGTGACTGCCATTGTGAACGCCAGTTCGTAAAGTCAGGATCTTTATACAGATCTACCGCGGGTAACTTCTCTGACGCCAGATCACGAAAAGTGTTGATAAAATCGGCCCGCTGGCTGTGCATCCATGTCAGTAGCGTTTGAATCAAGGCCAGGTCGCCGTTTTCGGCGGTCTGAAGTCCGAGCTTTCTTCTCATCCCATCGAGCCAGTATTGTTCGAATAGCACCGAGAATTCTTCGAGAACCTCAGTTGCCATAGCAGCTGCTCGTTCCTGTCGGGGGTCTATCAGTGGCAGGAGAGTTTCAGCGAAACGAGTCAAGTTCCACTGAGCAATCGCAGGTTGATTTCCATAAGCGTATCGGCCGGCGTGATCGATGGAACTGAATACGGTGGCTGGGTCGTAGGCATTCATAAACGCGCAAGGCCCATAATCGATCGTTTCCCCCGAAATGGCCATGTTGTCTGTGTTCATTACCCCATGGATAAAGCCAACCAGGTGCCAGCGAGCAATGAGCGAGGCTTGGCGGTCCAACACCACGCGGAGGAGCTCCAGATATTTTAACGGCGCACCTGCCAGTTCCGGGTAATGACGATCGATGCTGTAGTCGGCCAATGTTTGAAGGGCGGCTGGATCGTTTCGCGCTGCCGCGTACTGAAATGTGCCAACGCGAATGTGGCTGGCGGCCACGCGTGTGAGGATGGCCCCTTTGAGGATCGATCCCCGGTAGACAGGTTCACCCGTTGTGACGACCGCTAAACTCCGCGTCGTTGGCATGCCCAGGGCGGACATAGCCTCACTAATAATGTACTCGCGAAGCATTGGTCCTATGGCTGCAAGCCCATCACCGCCACGCGAGAACTGAGTCCGCCCTGCACCTTTCAATTGGATATCCACTAGCGCGCCGGATGGCGTGCGATGCTCACCAAGTAAAATAGCGCGACCATCGCCGAGTATAGTAAGGCAACCAAACTGATGGCCTGCGTAGGCTTGCGCAATTGGCCGGAAGCCGCTCGGAAGTGTCTGGCCGGCGAGGAGGGCGGCGACGGATTCTGGTGGAAGCCCACGAAAGTTGAGGCCAAGTTGATCTGCTAGCTCGTGATTCAGAATTGCCAGCCGTGGTGCTCGCACTTTTGCCGGGGCGGCCGGGGCAAAGAACACTTCCGGTAGTCGCGCGTAGGTATTCTCCAACTGCCAGCCGATGCTATTGTCATCGGTCTCCAACTCGGACGAAATTATCATAATATTGCCCCTGCACATCCACCCAAAATTTGATTATAGGCGGGTGAACCGGGCTCGATGGGTCTGAATCCGCGAATTGAAGATGTCTCGCATGTAATCGTCGGCTTGAACGCGACTTGGCTCGGTTACGTCCACATTGGCATTTGCCACGACTAGCGGTCACCCTTGTCGCCTTGGCCACTTTTGACTTGCCTCGTGGCCTTCTTCTTCCTGTCTTGGGACAGCAACCGGCCTTGGTCGTCAGATTCCTTGAATTTTCCTTCGCCATCGCGGCGAACATAGCGCTTGTCTGTGCCGGTATCAATAAGTTCACGTTTCTGAGCTTTTTTCTTTGCCATTTCTGAACTCCTTTTGCGTAACTCGATCTTTGAATGCGAAGCGCGACCACTAAAGCAAATCATATGCCATCCACGGCGCAATGTTGCTATCGTTCGGTACATCCGCTCCACGAATCATGAGTTCGAAAATGGCACTGACCGAATACCGGAAAAGCGAAATTTTAAAGTGACCAGCGAGCCCCGCGGTGGTCGTCCCACCCCTCATAAGAAGCTGTCGTTTGTCATTCAAAAGCATGCCGCTTCTCATCTCCACTACGACTTTCGGCTGGAGCTCGACGGCGTTCTGAAGAGCTGGCGGTTCCCAAAGCTCCTTCGCTCGATCCGCAATCTCGAAGTGGGTTCTTTGCTAGGTACTAGCATCTTCGCTTTGAATCGAACTTTTCTTAACGAAAATTTCTCGCTTTCATTTTCATAGCCTGCAAACTCTCGGAAAGATTCTCCAGCTTTGACACTAGCACGTGAATGACTCCCTTGTGATTCTGAAGTCGCCCATGAGCAATGC
>JBGTEU010000163.1:0-4349 GCA_041747595.1 Bythopirellula sp. | reverse complement strand
CACTTCTTGGTGAACGCGGAAAATGACGGCGGAAAAATCGAATTTGAAACCGATCGAAATCGCTTTATCGGTCGGGGACAAAGCCTTCGCCATCCCGCCGCTTTGCAGTCCAGCGATCCCTTGAGCGGAACTTTGGGAAGCGTGTTGGACCCCGTCTTGAGTTTGCGGACAGTAGTGATTTTGCCCCCCGCATCAAGCGCGATGGTGACCTTCGGCCTGGGGGCGGGGTATTCGAGAAGCAAACTGCTCGCAGCGGCGGAGCAGCTTTCGGACAATGAAGCTATCGACGAAACCTTCCAGAATGCCGACGCCGAAGCCGCTGAAAGATTGCGGAACTGGGGGATCAACGCCAAAAGGCTGCCCCAATTACTGACCGTCGCCAGGAACCGCTTGTATGGAATTAGCGACGAGACTTCCGCCGTCGCGAGCGGCTTGGCCCCACTCAACGGTGCCAACGTTGCCAATGGTGCCAACGGCTCGCACGATTTCGCTGAAACTGCCGAGAAATACTGTGCTCGGCACCATATCGACAAAGTCCCTGCCGGCTGCTTCGTAAAATTACGCGAACAGATCGCGCCTTTCCCTGCCGTGGAAAATCAAACGCCAAATCAACCCGCCATTGAGGCAGCCCCACGACGGCGTACCTCGGAACCGGCTCCCACGGAAAAACTGCTTTTCTGGAATGGCATTGGTGGCTTTACCGAGGACGGACGCGAATACGTCCTGCGCCTGTTGCCGGATGCCGAGGGCAAGCTCAAGCTCCCCCCCGTCCCTTGGTATAATATCGTCGCCAACGAAGCGGCCGGTTTCATCGCTTCGGAAACGGGGGCCGGTTGCACGTGGTCCAGTAACAGTCGCTTGAACCGACTCACCCCATGGCAAAACGATCCCGTATTGGATCCGCATAGCGAGGCCCTCTACGTCCGCGATCAAGAGTCGGGGGAATATTGGTCGCTCACTCCGGGTCCCGTGCCCCAACAGATAAGCTACGAAGTCCGCCACGGCTGGGGATACACCTCCTACCGACACACGTGGAATCAACTTTCGCAAGAAGTCACGCAATTTGTGCCTTGTCGCGACACACAGAAAATCAGTCGGATTGAAATTACCAATCACGGCGACCGTCAAAGGCGCTTGCGCATTTATGGCTACGTGCAATGGGAACTGGGCGAGGGACAGAAATTCACTTCCTTGGCCACCCAGACCGCGCTCGACATTTCCCACAATGCGATCTACGCCACCAATCCCAAGCGCGGCGAGTTTTCACGGGGAACTGCGTTTGCCGCGCTCGCTGGCGAAGGGACCTGCCACCTGACCGCCGACCGCACGGAGTTCTTGGGGCTGCACGGCACCACCGCCGCTCCCCGCGCGATTGTCGAGGGTTCCGACCTCACTGGTCGATCCGGCGACGATCTTGATCCCTGCGCCGCAATCCAAACCGAAATCACAATTGAACCCGGCCAATCCGTCCAGTTTGCTTTCTTCCTGGGGGAAGCCGGCTCGGAAACAGAAGCCGCGGAGTTGATCGAGAAATATCAAGCCAACTCGGTTGCCGACCAAGCCCTGGCCGACGCAAAAGCGTTTTGGACCGACATGCTTTCCGCGATTCATATTGAAACCCCGAGCCCTGCGATTGATCTCATGATCAATGGTTGGCTCGCGTATCAAAACTTGAGCTGCCGGATATGGGGCCGTTCTTCCGCCTATCAATCTGGCGGGGCTTACGGCTTTCGCGATCAATTGCAGGACGCCGCCGCCCTGGTGCATCATCGGCCCGATATCACCCGCGCGCAAATCCTGCGCAACGCGGCCCATCAATTCGTTGAGGGCGACGTGTTGCATTGGTGGCATCCCCCTGATAGCCGCGGCTTGCGGACCGATTTTACCGACGACTTGCTTTGGCTTCCCTTGGTGACGTGCGAATATGTGATGGCCACGGGCGACGATGCTCTTTGGCAGGAGCAAGCCCGCTTTCTGACCGCGGAAGCTCTGCCCCCGGGCCAGCCAGAAATCTATTTGGTTCCGCGCGATTCGCACCAAAGCGGCTCGGTATATGAACACTGTTGCCGTGCCCTCGATCGGGGCCTCACTCGCGGCAGCAACGGCCTGCCGCTGATGGGATGCGGCGACTGGAACGACGGCATGAATCGCGTCGGCGTCAAGGGAACCGGCGAGAGCGTCTGGCTCGGCTTTTTCATCGACTACATTCTCGAACGGATGCTCCCCGTCTGCGAAAATTTCGGCGACAAGGCTCGCTGGGATCGTTACAGCGAATATCGGGAGCAACTTCGCGTCGCGCTCAACGACGCCGGTTGGGATGGCAGTTGGTATCGCCGCGCTTATTTTGATGATGGCACGCCGCTGGGGACCGCGGCCGCCAAGGAATGTCGCATCGATGCCTTGGTGCAAGCCTGGGCCGTTCTTTCCGGGGCGGCGTCCCCCGAGCGGGCTGCCAAGGCTGTTGCCGCCGCAGATAGTCGCTTGGTCGACGAGCAGGCCGGCATCATCCGCTTGCTCGATCCGCCGTTCGATAAGATGCCCAACGACCCCGGCTACATCAAAGGTTATCTGCCGGGGGTCCGTGAAAACGGCGGCCAATACACCCACGGAGTGTTGTGGTTGATCCGCGCAATCGCCGAGCTTGGCCACGGCACGCGGGCCTCGCAGTTGCTGGAAATGCTCTCGCCCGTGAGTCACGGAAACTCGCCCGAAACGGTCGCCACCTACCAAGCGGAACCCTACGTGGTCGCCGCCGATGTTTACGGCCAACCCCCCCACGTCGGCCGCGCGGGCTGGTCGTGGTACACAGGCTCGGCCGGCTGGATGTTCCGCGTGGCCGTGGAAAGCATTTTGGGAATCCACCTCGAGGGGGGCAACGAGCTGCGGATCAATCCCTGCATCAGCGCCGAATGGCCCGAATGCAAAATCCGCTACCGCCTCTCCGACGGCCAAACGGTGTACGACATCCACCTTCAAAACCCGAGCTGCAAAGAACGCGGCGTCACCCGGGCAACCCTCGACGGAAAGCCAGTCGCGGTGGATACGGCAGGCGCCCACGTGCCGATCATCACCGACGGACAGAAGCACAGCGTTGTCGTCGCGCTGTAAACTAAGAATACACCGTCATTCCCGCGGAGGCACGACTTTTGGTTGGCCTTGTTGGCACTGTCCACAATAGCGACCTTGCCGTCTTGTTTGGCCGCGCGGTTTTCGTGGCCAAGTTGTGTCGGGCGTAAGTCATAAGTGAAAATAGGAAACTAACGACTTAAACCTAACGACTTACGACCGGCGACTTGCGACTAGATATACCACATCGGGTCGGCGGCGACCGCCGAGCGTTCGACGAGATCGCTGAGCGTGATCCCCTCCAGCCGTTCGCGGCGGACCATGGCGAGCTCGTGACAGACTTCGGTCAGTACCGGCGCGAGGGGCGAATCGCTCGCCGCGCAGGAGGTTGTTTCGTTCGAGCCTTCCACTACGTCCAAGAGTTCCGCGAGCGTGAGCTCCTCGGGCGCCCGGGACAACAAGTAACCCCCCGACGCACCGCGGACGCTCGTCACCAGGCCAGCCCGTTTGAGTTCCTGGAAGATTTGCACCAAGAACGGCGAGGGAATCCCATGACGCTCGGCAATGCGACGAACCTGCACCGGCTCGCCCACCGCGTGGTGCTGGGCGAGCTCGAGCATCGCAAGACAAGCGTATTGAGTTTTTGAGGATAAGTTCATAGCTGTAATGCTGACTTAAATTCCGCTGCCGTCGGATTCTTGGATCGTGTGCAGTCCGCACTCGGTTTTCGCGGTGCCGCTCCAACGTCCGGCGCGTTCGTCGGTTTCGCCAAGGCCGACGGCCCGCGTGCAGGGCCAGCAGCCGATGCTGGGGTAACCTTTGTCGTGCAAGGGGTTGTAGGGAATGTCTTCGGCGATGATCCGTTTCCAGATTTCGTTCTTGGTCATGTTGGCGAGCGGGCTGATTTTCACGAGGTTGAATTTCTTGTCCCACCCGACGATCGCCGCCTGGGCACGATCGGTGCTTTGATCGCGGCGGATGCCACTCATCCACGCGTGCTTGCCTTCGGCCGCGGCACTAAGGACTTTGAGCTTGCGGTCGAAGCAGCATTGATTGTGATCGGTTTTGTAAAGCGGCCCGCCGTGGAGGGCTTCGTACTCGGGGACCGTGAGCTCGGGCTGGAGCATGTCGACTTCGATACCGTACTTGGCGGCGATGCGCGTCCGGAGGTCGAGCGTTTCCTGGAACTGGTAGCCAGTATCGAGATTGAAGACGTAAGTCTCGGGGGCGATTTTGGCGAGCATCGCGTGGATCATGCAACCTTCGGGACCAAATGCCGTGGC